>JAWOLM010000118.1:0-2576 GCA_033853455.1 Nitrosotalea sp.
GGTTCAAAGTTTTATGTATAATAAGTTATCCGAGTGAATGCCAGATCTTTAGCTTCCAAGCATTTTTCCTGCCAAGTTTTCACTTCTTGGAATCCATTTTATCTGTATCTTCTTGAATTTTGCAATCAGAGTCCAGGCCTCCATTGCAAGCGCTCTTAGCAGTTCGTTGTTTATTGCAAACTCGTGGTTTAGCTGAGATACTGTATTTTTCGAGTCGCTGTAAATTACAATCTCTTCTTCAGAGCCTGAGAACTTTTCCATTGCAGCAATTATTGCCTTGTACTCTGCCTGATTGTTTGTTATGCCTGACTCTTTTTGGTAGAACGACTCGCCTGTCTCTTTTACAAAGAACCCAAATCCGGAGGCAGGCCCGCCGGAGCCATCGACATAGATGCTAAGTGCCATCTTTGTACAACCTCATTATCTTTACGCTCAGATTCACTGTTGCTAGATATACGCAGGTAGAGATTGACTGTGCAGCAAGGGACGATGCATATGCTGGATAGGAATCTGAAAGTAGGTAGTATTGGAGAGACCACCTTGAAACTGTGTATATCACCTCTCCTATTCCAAGGGAAGAGATTATCTTGATGAGATCTCTTTTCAGTGCGGATTTGTCAACGCCTGTATCTGTGAAATACTTTTTTTTGTTGTCAAGATAAAACAAGGCTCCAAAAGTCGAGAAATACACTACATAATCTACCACAAGTGTCAGCGTTGCATTGATGTAATTTTGCTGACCCGACATTAATTGAGAGGCTATTGCAGAGATTACAACTGATGCAACAAATCCAAGAAGTATGTTTTTGTTAAGCTTGATATATTCTTTGTAGTGTTGCTTCACAAGGATTTCTCCTCTCCTGTCACAAATAAATCAAGCCACTACTCTAGTGTTATCTTCAAAAGTATGAGGATCCCTGCTAGCTCTGCAACATAGATAGCAAGCAGATATGGTAAAATGGCTATTGCATAAAGTTCCATCATTGAGAAGTATGCATAAACTGTAATGGCATTGTGCAGAAAGAGCAGCCCTGCAAAAAATATCATGCCAAGTGGAAGCTGTGCTCTGGTCTTGGCATACATGCTTCCAAAAACCTTCATGAGAATTCCCAACACTGCCATGTTGGCGCCAGAGACAATCGTACTTGCAGTCATTAAAAATTCCATTTGAAGACAAATTTACCTTTCAAAGTTTATTTACTTTTTTCCAATTTGGATACTATTTCATCAAATGCGTCTATATTGACTTCCAAAAAAGTAGATAGAAAATAAGTTGCGCCGTATTTGTCCCCAACCCTTGTTATAAGATTATTTTTTTCCAGTACCCCGATGTGGTGCTGTATGGCTTTGTAATCAAGGTCAAGTTCCTTGGCAAGTTGATTTGTATTAAGTGGTCTTTGACGTATGATAGAGATCAATCGCATTCTGTTCATGCCTCCTCTTGAGCCCATAAAAACAAACCAGAGTAGTCGCTTCGCAGATGGATCAGTGGGCATTCTATGCCTTGTTGCGTGACTTGATAATTAAAACATCTCATATCTTTTTTCTTCAATTATTTTGATGGACGAATACAATCAGCAAACTGATAAATTAGATAAAACCCAAGTTGAGATATTGTTAAACTATGATTATCCGCTTTACAGACCTCCCTCAGAGGCAAACTCACTTATTTTTCAGGTGACACTTGGCTGCTCCTTTAACAAGTGTTCATACTGTGACATGTACAGGACAAAGGAGTACCAAGAAAGGTCGTGGGAGGAGATAAAGATGGAAATAGATATAGCTGCAAGACACATGCCAGAGACTCGTAGGATATTTCTCGCCGATGGTGACGCATTGAATTTATCTACAGAGAGATTGATTCAGATTTTAGATTACATACGTGCAAAGTTTGCCAACCTTGAAAGAATTTCATGTTATGCAATGCCGAAAAACATCTTGGAGAAATCTCCAGAAGATCTTAGAAGACTGAACCATGCTGGGCTTGGTATGTTTTACATTGGCATAGAGACTGGCTCAGACATTATACTAAAAAAGATAACCAAGGGGGCAACTAGCCAGACCATAATCAAGGCTTGCCAAAAGGCAAAGGATGCGGGATACACAATATCATGCATGGTAATACTTGGTCTTGGTGGAAAGACATACTCTAACGAACACATAGAACAGACTGCAAAGATTCTCTCTATTACTGCACCTCACTATGTGGGAGCACTTACTCTACATCTTGATAACGGCATTCATGATGAATTTTTGGCAAAGTTCAAAGAATCCTTTTTGCAAATTGATGACACAGACGCACTAAACGAACTAGAGGTACTTGTAAGCAAGATGAATCCTTCCACTCCTGTAGTCTTTCGGGCAAACCATGGCTCAAACGCCTATCCAATTGGAGGCACTTTTCCGCAAGAAAAAGAGGCTATGCTTGAAAAAATTTCTTACCTAAGACAACATCCTGAGATGTGTAGGCCTGTTGGTTTTAGGGGATTTTAATTAGAAGACTTTTAAAGTGAGCTAGAAACGGATGGATATGTTAGGAAAGACTGTCATTATATTCTCATCATTATTTTTTGCTT
>JAWOLM010000119.1:0-3806 GCA_033853455.1 Nitrosotalea sp.
CCCTACTGAGATTTTACGTTGCTATACTCTTCTGGATCTTCTTCCTTTAGTCTTTGAAAATAGATCTCTTCGTATGGCATTTCATACATTACTTTCAAATTTACTATTTAAGCACAGAATTAGCAAATAGTATTTCTTGGGTCAAAAAAAGCAATTTTGTGTTTTTCCTCAGTGCTGAGATCAAAAAGATAAGAAGTCGTCAAGAGGTTTGATTCAGCATGGAGTGCGAAGATGAGTATGAAAAACTTACCAAATCAACTGAGAAACTTCATGAATTATACTATCAGCAAGAAAATGCCGAGTTTGCATTCTCTAATGCTCTTGCAAGTGCTCAAAACTATCTCATTACTGTGGGTTTGGTCAGACTTACAACTGCGAGTGCAGCAGAGATTGTCAATACGCTAGAAGATGTCCATCAAGAAGGGTTTACCGAATTGCATGATGCTGCGATAAACAAGATCAAAGCAGACTCGGCTGTGACTGCTGCCGAGGAATCATATCGAGACGCAAGTAATAGGTATGAAGAATGCATTAAAAAGCATTCTAGCGACACATAGATTGTCAGAAATTGAAAATCATGATTTTGGTTAATATATGATAAACAACTAAATTGATGCGGTTGGATCAAAAACGGAAAAGGACCATCAATAAATTTGCAGTATTGATACTTCTTTTGATACTTGTTCCCGAAGTTGTTGGGCATACCTTGTTTGACAAGCCGCACCCAACGAGCTCTTCTGTTAATGCTGCAGTTTCTTTAACTAACAAGCTGGATAATGGATACCCGATTGAGAATTTTGGTTGTCATTTAGCAATCCGCGATGATCCTACATCAGCAAACATTTCAAGAGCTGCTGGACTAGAAGAACAATACGGTAGCTATGATTGCGGTACTAGCTAAAGATTAACCGTAAGGTTGTCGGGAACTTGATGTGGATGAAAGATGCGGCGTAGATGCCGAGGTAGCATCAAATGTAAACCTGTGACCAATTGACCACAGCAAGAAGAGAGATGCAAACTTCACTCTCTTTAGATGTTCCATGAATTCGGGTCTTGTGATTCCTTCTTCGTAAACAGTATCTCTAATTATCATTCGTTCCGGTAAAAGCTTGTTTGGATGAAACTCATGGTCAACTCTGAACTTTAATAGTTCTCTTTGAACCTCGTTGAAAAAATCAAACCTTTCCTTTTCTGGAACGTTGGATAGCATTTGCATGAAGTCTGGGGGGTTTTGCAGTGCACTGCCAAGTATGACGAAATCTTTGTTCTTTAGTTTTACAATGTCAGCAAATGTTCCTCTGCCATGAAGGTTTGAGATTACAATGTGAAAATCGGATACCGGCTCGTCTCTCTCAGAGACCGCATAGTCTTCGTTCTCAAGCCACTTTTTTATCATATCTTTGAGTGTCTTCTGGCTCAACTGTAAATCTGGGGATTTGCTGCCATTTAATAGATTCTTTGAATTATGATTTTAGATAATAGGCATCTTTTTCGCAAAGATAAGAAACATACTTAATCCCACAAATATTCCTGATATGATCTCAAACCAGTACGGGATCAAGACTCTTCTAGTAAAAGTCTCGCCGTGAGGTATTTTGGGCTTATTCATATGACGTGCAGCCATAGTTGAAGAGATAGATATTCATCAGCTGTTGTCATTATAATTCAGCAAATTAGCTTATTTTTGAGATCAGAAAAGCCTAGTCAAGGTTTGCAGAAGTCTTTGTTACCCGCATTATAATCCCGCTTACAGATACGGACGAGAGGAAATACCATCCCCAGAAAAACATGTCATTTTCATGAGTACAATGAGTCTTTGCGGTATTTGCGACATCTTCAGCAGAGCATGTCAGGTGGAAAAAGTTTCCCGGAAAAATGTTTAGTGGAATTGGTGATTCTACTACAGTATACGCAAACATGTGTGGCAACAGAAAATAGAAAATGAGCAAAAATGGCACAAATGTCAAGGCCATTGGTCGCATGTTCATCTGCATGATTTCCATGTTTAGCTTGTTCATGTAAGCAGATTTTTTGTTGAGCTGATCAATTTTTTCCTGATCCTTTGACCTAAAGGCAGCCATCCTATCTTTTTGCCAAACTCTTGTCTCTTTCATCAGTCTTCTAAGCTTGTCTTGATCCACCATCTTTTTCCTAATTCCGGCGTTGAGTAGGTTCAACATTATTGCTATTGCCAGGATTCCAAAAGCTGATGGAATCAGTCCCACAATCCATGGATGAAGGCTGCCAAGCTGGCTTTGCCCTATGCCTGGGATCTGTAAAGATATTGAATTTAGAAATCCAAGAATTATAGGCTCCATTCTGTTCGTCTTTCTCTTGTATTGAGGTATTTTAAAAGTTGATGTGTTATCTTGAGCCTTTCCGCATTGATATCATGCTTTTATGTGGCTTGTATATTTGACAAGCGTGGGACTAAAAGACAAGGACAAGCAAGTGCTCAAGACAATGATAGATGAAGAGATTTCAAAAATTCCAGGACTGGTGAAAAATCTTCGCCTACCAGAGTTTAGCGGGATCTTTCAGATAAAAGACGAGTCAGAATATGTCTATGGGTACACACATGGTTCCGTAATTGGCAAGTTTGAGACATATTATTTTGTTGCGCATTCAGGCAAAAAGCCGAGCGGCGTAGAGGTAGATGAGATTGCCAAGACAATTTTTGCCAGAAATCCAGAGATAAGAAACGCGGTCATAAGCTCTGTTGGACAGTAAGAGATTCAACTAGGACTTGTTTTCGGAAAGGGCTTCACCCTTGCCGTAGCACTCGTTTGCAGAATCAAAGATTGAAAGCGATTGGTTGATAAGTTTTGCAGCCATTACCCTGTCCTCATTTGCCTTGTCAAGAAATGTCTGGCCAAGACCTCTTAGTGCTTTTGCCTTGTTGTACCATGCATTTGCATGGTTTGGGTTTATCACAAGCACCTTGTCATAGCAATCTATTGCATCCTGATATCTTTTGAGTCTAAAGAGGGCTATTCCCATGTTGTTCCATGCGCTGACGTGATTTGGGTCAAGCTCTGTGGCCTTGGAATAAGCAATTAATGCGTCCTCGTTTTTTTCCTGCATCATCATCTCATTTCCTTGTTTATACCAGACGTCAGCATCGCTCATGGTCTGGTAAATGCAATAGGACTATTTTAAGGCCAAGAAATTTTCATTCACAAGTTGAAAAGAGAATTTTCCAAATTTTCATTAAAAAGTTCCTGATGTTTCTTCATCCGCAAATGCTACCCTTATTGTATTCTTGTCGTATTCTATCTCGACGTTATTGTGCAATACCTCTTTGAATAAAAGCTCAAGAATTGTCTTTTGGTACAATGCCCAATTCTTTCCAAGATCATGTTTTAGGACCATGCTGTGAATCCCCTCATCGATGATATGGCTTGTTTGCACTGAAGAATTCAACATCATGGTTTCATACCATGATAGAAATGAATTGAGGTCTACCTTTCCGCGCATGAAAAGCACAATGTCTTCAATCTCTTCCTTACCTATTGTAGATGCAAGTTCGACGATAAATTTCTCATCGAGGTTGTCAAGTATTTTTTTCAAGACTGGTCTTGTTAGAAGCACAAATCCTGACTTTGGAAGATAAGAGTCCCACTCGATGAATCTTCGTAACGCCTGGTTTACCAAGGTATTCGTGCTTACTTCCTGTACACGAGATAAATTGCGCAGTTTGTTGATTGTGCCCTCATCGAGTCGAAAAGTTATAGTCGATGATTTTTTTGAACTGCGCACCGTGTTCGACATGTATCTATTGCCAATCTACAGTATTTATGAAATGA
>JAWOLM010000120.1:0-3385 GCA_033853455.1 Nitrosotalea sp.
GAATTGTTGTCTGAAACAAGCGGACCCTTGGAGCAGTTTTGATTAGCACAGCTAAGTGTATCTTTTGTATCAGGAATCAGTAATTAGTAATACACAAAGGATACTTTTAAGCAGAGATTTCCATACACTATCCTGCCACCTCAAAATGGGCAATTTCCACTTTGGCATCGTACCACGATGACAAGGAAAATAAATTGCGGTAAATTTGGCCTACACATAATTAAAAAATAATGTCTCTATGGTTACCTATGAAATGATAAACATAGAGTTAGCGATGAAATTGTCTACCCGATAAAGTTGGGCTAGGGTTTGTATTCGCTCAGGAGTAAACTCTGACACTTGCTCTCCAAGACGTTTCGTGTGAGATTAACGGTTCAATCCAAATTATTACAGCCAGGGATCAACTTCTTTTGTAAAAGAGTATATCAACAAAAATACTAATGTGGCCTGCACTTACAAAAGGCATGTTTATTGTAAAACAGATGGTATCTGTATGACAGACCTTTACCGCATGCTTCCTGAAGAAATGGATGATCTTGTGAAAAGCATGGGGGAGCCAAGGTACAGAGCAGACCAGCTACTTCAAGCACTATACCACGAATTTCCAAAAGACGTTTCATCGTTAAACCAACTTCCAAAAGAGATGCGCGACAAGTTATCTTCGCTAGGATACGAGATTGGCTCTGCAAACGAGGTACATCGTGTAGTAAGCGAGGACGGAGAGACAACAAAACTTTTGCTAAAGTTAGGCGATGACACTCTAATTGAAACTGTATTGATGCAGTATCACAAAAAAGAGAAGAGTCATCCAAGGTCTACTGTTTGTGTTTCTACCCAAGTTGGCTGTCCTATGGGTTGTACATTTTGTGCCACAGGACAGATGGGATTTGAGCGAAACCTCAAGGCAGAGGAAATTGTCGCCCAAGTTTTACACTTTGCTTCTATTTTAGAAAAACGAGGAGAACACGTCACAAATCTCGTCTTCATGGGAATGGGAGAGCCTCTTGCAAATTATTCAGAAACAATTCGTGCAGTCAGACTGTTAACAGATGCTCGCACATTTGGCCTCGGTCAGAGACATATTACAATCTCCACAGTTGGCGTAATGCAAGGAATAGACCGTCTTGCAAAAGAGGATCTTCAGGTTGGCCTTGCTATATCGCTTCATGCACCAAATGACAAACTGCGACAAAAACTTGTACCTACTGCCTCGCCACACTCTATCGAAGACTTGATCTCTGCAACAAGGAGTTATTTCAAAAAGACAGGACGTCGTGTTACGATAGAATATGCGTTAATAGACGGTGTCAACGACTCTAAGGAAAATGCAGAAGAGCTTGCAGCACTCTTGAAAGGAAACGGAGTTCATGTTAATTTAATTCCAGTAAATCCAACTGCAGGAGGATTTCAAAGACCCAACTGGAAGAAAATAACTGAATTTGAACACATACTGCAAGAGGCAGACGTAAACTGTACTGTGAGAGTAGAGAAGGGTTCTGAAATCTCTGCTGCATGCGGGCAACTACGAACAGACATGGCGAAAAATCTCAGTAAACCCAAGTCTGTATAAAATAACACTTGAGATTTATTTCTCCTCTGTTTCAAAATAAACGTGCACAAAGATAGAGGCGTCTGCAAAGGTCTCTGCAAACAATACAAAGCAAGAAAACCAAGAGATGGAACTAGCAGGTATCTCTCAGACCAAGTAAGATGCCAGATATGTGGAATTTTTATGGCAAGGGAAGGTTGTCATGACAGAGAAGGAAAGCCTGCCACTGAAGACTCTGTTGGCATCTACTGTAACTGTTGCAACTGCATGGTACGCTCAAAACCACGAAACAAACCAAAAAAAGAAAACTGATGGTTTAACGCCTAATGGCAGACCAGACTCCGACACCAGTCAACGCACCTGCAACTCCCATTCCGATAACCCACCCTGACATTTGGAGTGGACCAGCTGGGTTGTCTGCATCGGTGTATGTTACTTGAGCCAAGGCATCTGGAAGTATTGTCACGACTGCAAGCAAAACAAGAAGTCCCAAGAGAAGACAAGTCTTTGAACTTTCCAAGTTTTTCATGCTGCGTAAATAGCTTTGATCGCATAAAAAACTGGGTTAACATAGTTCAGCAGTGCTTTATTAGATTAAACATTATACAATTTATGCAAGATGAAAACAGTGGAGAGATCATCGACTCCAATAACTTGTTAGTCATGTTCCAGATGATCACATCCCCTAACATCTCCACTAGGAAATTTCATCTTGCTATTTTTTCAATAAAATAAAAGATGAGACCCAATATCTCCGAGTTGGTCTCTACTCCTGTTCTTCCTCTTGAACTTCTTCCGCAACTGTCGCTGCGACAGGTGCAGATTCGGTTTCTCTATCTGATTCAACGGATTCCATTGTATAATAAACCGTCTTCATCTGTTTAGAATATTGTTCCTATAGAATACAGTGTCTATGATTCAATATGAAACCACTGGCATTTTTCAATGAAACCTGAGAATACATCCATTCTTATAGATGTCGAGTATATCGCATGTTAACAAAGGGAGGTGCAACGAATGGGTTACAACGAAGGCGGTTATGGTCAATCTAGAGGCTACGGCGGAGGACGAAGATTTGGCGGTAATAGACAATTTGATGATAGACCAAAACCAGTAGAAACTGGAAAGGAATACGACGTATCTATTACAGAGATCAGTAGAAAAGGAGACGGTATCGCAAGAGTAGAAGGCTTTGTGATATTTGTTAAGAACGGCAAAGCTGGTCAAAACGCAAAAGTAAAGGTTACCGAGGTAGGCCAGCGATTCGCTATTGCAGAAATAGTAGAACCAGCATCCTAGGAAAAACTAATTTGGTAAAAATCCAAATTTTTCCTTTTTTAATATTTTTAAATCTTGATTACAAATGTCAATATTTTATCAGCTAGTAGATCCGAGCTAATTTTGAAATTCTAAATTACTACTCAATCCAAGCTAACTCTTGTTCGATCACACATGTTAAATCAAAACCGGAATTAGTCCTGTGTGCACAAAGATGCCTAAGATAATAATCAATATCAATAATACTGATTACTCTGACTTTCTTGCAGAATGCAATTCTGAGAACATGACTCCTGAAGAGAAGATACGGGAAATTATTACTTGTTATGTCATACTACGAAGAAACAAGAAAAAACTTCCTCAAAGAATCCTCGATCCCTTCTTATCTCGTGAAAGATAATGAATATAACAATATTAGTGAACAAGGTTCGTCATTTCATAAATACTGTAGATTGGCAATAGATACATGTCGAACACGGTGCGCAGTTCAAAAAAATCATCGACTATAACTTTTCGACTCGATGAGGGCACAATCAACAAACTGCGCAATTTATCTCG
>JAWOLM010000121.1:0-22424 GCA_033853455.1 Nitrosotalea sp.
AGTTCTTTGAGGCTGACGCAAATGCAGTCATTGTTGATATTAATTCTAAAGTGTCAAATCTTACAAAAATAATTCTCCTTAGCACATCTGTGGACGGTTTGGTTCAATCTCTAGAATTGTTAAAGAAGTTCATTCAGAACAAAAAGGTACAGATAAAGAAGATTGAAAGAATAATGAGAAACTTGGAAACTAGGTACAATGCATCCGAAACAGGGCTTGCCAATGTAGACCTCAGTCTCACAGATGTAAAAAACAAATTAAAGACAGTTTCTGTGTCGATTGACCAGATCTCATCGAGGATAAATCAACTCAAACGTAGGGGCGAAAGCATAGCCATTGAACTTTCCAAGACCGAGTCTTACATGGCATCACTTGACGAGAGAATAGCGCTAACCAAAGAAAACTATGCAGAAGAAGAACAGGCAAGAATAGCAAATATGCTATCTTCCCTAAATGAAAAACGTTCTTCATTACTGAGTGCACAAAGCACTATCTCCACTGAATTTCGTGAACTGACCGGACAACTTACAGAGCTTACTAATGAAGAAAACTCATACAAAGCAAATATGAGGCGTCTGTCTGAAGAACAATCCTCCCTAAATCATGAAAAACATGATCTTGAGATGCAATCAAAAACACTATCTAAGGAAAAGGAAAATGTTGATGCGTCACTGGTTTTGCTAAGAGAAAAAGAACAACGACTCATATCAACATCCGGAACCTCGGTATCGACACTCAAAGAATATGATTCTAAATTAAAAAGCCAATACGAATCTGAGAGGACACTTACAAAAGAAATCAACGGCATGGAACGACAATCTGATTCCATTTCAAGAGATATGAAGGACTTAACTGAAAACGAAGAAAGAATTCGTAAAACTCTACTTTCTTATGGTTATGAGAATTTGCTTGAATCCTTTGATGCTGATCAAATCCTTGTAGAACTAGAATCAGAAAAGAAACAGATGTCTGGTTCTCTCAATACGAGAGCTCCTGAAACTTATCTTGAGGTATCAACTGGCTATCGCTCAATGTCTACAAGAAAGAACGAGCTTGAGGCAGAAAGGAATTCTATTGTTAAATTTATCGAAGAAATTGATAAAGACAAAAGACAAACATTTTTGGAATCTTATGACAAGGTAGACAAGGACATACGTGAGATTTTCAATAAAATGACTGGAGGAAATGCTTGGCTTGAAATCCAAAATGAAGATGATATATTCTCTTCAGGAATTTCATATTTGGTACAATTTCCAAACAAACCAAAAAGAGAATCTACTTCAATTAGTGGAGGAGAAAAAACTCTTGCGGCAATTACATTTTTGCTTGCACTTCAAAAGCTCAAACCCTCGCCATTCTATCTTCTTGACGAAGTTGATGCTCACTTAGATGCACTAAATACAGAAAGATTATCTAGAATACTTGAAGACCGGGCTGGAGGAAGCCAGATCATAATGGTATCATTAAAAGATTCAGTTGTACAAAAAGCAAATCTGATCTATGGAGTATTCCCAAGAAATGGTGTTTCACATGTCGTGTCACATAAGCTCTCTAATATACAACAGGTCGCAAACTAGTTTATCTTTACAAAGCAAGCCACATACCTTTGATTTCCAACTGGATCAAGAAGGGGTTCTTGCTTGCACTTTTCAATGGCATAAGGACATCTTGCTCTAAACCTACATCCTTGGTATGGGTCAATCTCAAGAGGTGAGTTAATGCGAATTTTTCTCTCACTGTGTAAATTATTTGGGTTTGGTTCAGAAATTGAATCAAGCAATGCTTGAGTATAGGGATGCATCGGTTGTGATAACACATCACTAATGTTTCCTGATTCCATAATCTTGCCTAGATACAAAATGGAAATAACGTGGCCGACATATCTTGCAGTAGACAGATCATGTGTGATGTATAAAAACGACATACCGTGTTTACTCTGTAGTTCTTTTAACAACTCTAGAATTCCGACTCTTACTGAGACATCTAGCATTGAGACAGGTTCGTCGGCTATAATCATTTTTGGTTTTGTTGTAATGGCTCTTGCAATAACCACGCGTTGCCTCTGCCCTCCTGATAGCATATGAGGGTATTTTGAAGCGACCTCATCAGGATCAAGTTTCACATCTAGTAGAGCATCATATGCAATTTCTTTTCGTTCCTTTGGAGTCCCAACTCCGTGTATATCAAGCGGCTCCCTTACTATGTCGAAAACTTTCATTCTAGGATCAATTGATGCATAAGGATCTTGATGTATCATCTGACAATCTTTACGAATCTTTTGTAGACTTGACGTATTGCCATCCATCATCGTATTGTCGAAAACTATCTCACCAGAGTCTGGTTCTCTCCCGCCTAGTATCAAACGAGCTATAGTAGTCTTTCCAGAACCCGACTCGCCTGCAAGCACAAAAGTCTGACCTTTTTTTATTGAAAATGACACGCCGTCAACAGCCTTTACTGTTTCCTTTTGACGCAGAAACCTGCCTTTTGTAAAGTATTTCTTCAGGTTTTTTATGGTAAGGATCTCTTCCACTAGGGTTAGTTGTCTACCAAGTATATCAAGAAAACTACGTTGGAACAAAAACATGGTTAAATCAGTGATTAATTCGATCTTCTACTGATAACCGAGGCCATTATTTCAGATCCTAGGCGATCAGTAGGTCAATATCCCACTATCGCAAAGTTTTAAAGACTATGGTATATGATAAAAAAACGTGAACGTTAAACTCCTAGCCGCGGTAATGATTACCGGTTTAGTTCTAAGTGGAAGTTCCGTATACCTGAACAAGGTATTTGCTGACGATCAATGGTCTAGCATCGAACAAAGACAATTGGCAGCAGAGCAAAAAGCAGCCTCTGTATACACCAACAAATACATGTACAATAACGCTGCCGCAGCAATGCGAGACTGGTCTGGCCTGTCTTTTACAACCACTGATGAGAATACAAAAGGACGTGACATTGCAACGGCTTCAGATGTATCCATGCAAAACGCCTTATCTGAGTTTGACAAGGTTCATGCCAGACAACTTATTACCACACAAGCTACTGGTTATGCTGGCTTGAATAGTACAACAACTGATGAGCAGGGAAGAAATAGAAATACCATGATTGCTTATGCAGTAGACCATTCACTGAATGATTCTGAATCAATTGTCTCTGCGTTATCAAAAATAAGTCAAACATATACAGACCTGCAGAACCAAGGAACAACATCTACAACTCATATTGATAGACAAGGCAACATAGTTTCGGTTTGGGATTCCATGGAGGAACAAGCAACCGCACTTGTAAATGCGCTTACAAAGATTGATGAAGATTATTTGAATCTGCAGTCTGGCGGTACGACCAATGAGAACACGATAGGACGACATCTGGATGCTGCACATGCAATTGCTTTGTACAGAGCCATTCAGGTATTCGAAGAGATCCATGCCAAGAAACTTGCAGCAACATATTCAAGTAAATATGCAGGATTGACGAGTTCAACCACAAATGAGCAAATTGTAGGTCCTGGTGTGCATGCTGTTCTTGACAGAAGTACACAGATAGAAATCGGTACAGAGATGGCACTCCAGAGGGCGCTCAACATGTATAACTCGTACTATAATGGCGCAGGTCTGAATCAGACACGCTATCCATAAACTAAAATTTTTTTTAATTTTTTGTCTCTTCATGGAGCCAACATGATACATATCCACTTTCAGTTTTGATTGTAGGTGGTTCTTTCTTACATTTCTCCATTGCTTGTATGCATCTTTCATAGAATCTACATCCTTCTTGAAGGGAATCTAAGCGAGGAGGATTGCCTTTTAAAGATATCAAATCTGCATCTCCTTTGATCTTTGGAGTAGACCTGAGCAATGCTCGGGTGTAAGGGTGCTTTGGGTTTGAAAAAACCTCGCGTAAGGTGCCAAATTCAACTATCTTTCCAGCGTACATTATGCCCACCTTATCCGATATCTCCGATATTATTCCCAAATCATGTGAAATTAACATAAACGACACTCCTTCTTTCTTTAGCTTTTTGAGTACACCAAGAATTTGGGCTTGTACCAATACATCAAGAGCAGTCGTTGGCTCATCGGCAATAACGAGTTTTGGCCTTAAAACTAGTGCCAAAGCAATCACTACTCTTTGTTTCATACCGCCGCTAAGTTCGTGAGGAAACTTATCTAATACTGACAAAGGCAAGTCAACAGCAAGCATGGCATCGCTTATTGTTTTGAGTCGGTTTCCATCATATCCGTGAATTTTTAGAATTTCTTCAAACTGTTGTTTTACTGTAAAGACGGGATCTAATGAGTTCATTGCGCCTTGAAATACCATTGAAATTTTTTTCCATCGGATGGTCTTGGTAAACTCTTCCTCCGATATCTCTAGGATGGACTTGCCCTCAAGTGCAATATCTCCTGAACCCACCTTGCCACCATACACCGATCGAATAATTGCAAGTCCCAAGGTACTTTTTCCACACCCACTTTCTCCTACTATGCCAACAGACTCGCTATTTTCAAGAGAAAAGGACACATTATCCACTGCATTGATTGCCTTGTCTCCTGATCTGTATTGTACTCTAAGATCCTTAACAGAAAGGCTTGTCACTGTCCTAGTATATGGCATACAAGTAAATCTGCCTTTTGAAAGTTAATTGATCGCAATTGTATTTTATAACTATATAGTTCATGGGTCCTATATGCGTCAGACATTTAACTATGGAACTTTAGAGTAGCTATATGACTCAATGGATGACTTGGATAAAGTCAAACGAGAAAGAAATCTTAGCACTCTTAAATGATCTTGCATGCAAAGCAGAAGAAGCGTCAAAATTATTGGTGGGAATATTTGAAAACTTTGAAAAACTAGAAGAAAACCACTCTAAAATTAAAAAGATAGAACGCGAAGCAGACGGACTCACACATTCTGTTTTTGAGGAGCTTAACAAAACATTCATCACCCCTCTTGACAGGGAGGATATCTCTCGCATAGCTTCAAAGGCTGATGACATTATTGATTATATTGAAGGCATATCGGGTAGGATAGTCAATTTCAAGATAAAATCTCCGCCTCCATACATGCTAGAATTGGCAAAGGAACTTCATAATGCCACAAAAGAGATCAACCTCATGATTACCAGTCTAAATAAACTCAAAGTAAACAAGTCAATAATTGACCATTGCCGCGCCGTAAGCACTATAGAGCATAACGCTGATGACATATACCGAAAGGCTGTAGGGGCGCTACTTGAAACAACTGATGTTATTAATATAATAAAACTGAAAGATATCTATGAGGCCTTGGAAGAAGCTTCTGATAGGTGCCTTGATGTTGCTGATTCCATAGAAGACGTGGTTCTAAAATACACGTAGGCATTGTATGATCGCGCTTGCCATAGGAGCCATAGTAGCAGCACTAGTTTTTGATTTTCTAAACGGATTTCATGATGCAGCCAATTCCATCGCAACCGTTATCGGAACACGAATTCTCCGACCGCTTCCAGCTGTAGGCATTGCCGCTTTTGCAAATTTTGTAGGACCGTTTCTCTTTGGTGTGGCAGTTGCAACAACTATAGGAAAAGGCATAATCAATCCTGATTTTGTCACACTTAACATAATCATCGGAGCACTAACTGGCGCAATCGTATGGGATATTATCACATGGATTTTAGGGCTGCCAACGTCAAGCAGTCACGCACTAGTTGGTGGCATCTTAGGTGCTGGTTTGGCAGGAGCTGGATCAAAAGCAGTCATTTTTGGAGGACTGCAGACAGTAATAACTGGAATTATAGTTTCACCAATAGCTGGATTGGCAATAGCGTTTCTAGTTGCATTGTTAGTGATGAAAATATTTGCCAAAGTAAAACCGTACACAGTCAACTCAATTTTCGGTAGACTCCAGCTTATCTCATCGACATACTTCTCATTGACCCATGGCGCCAATGATGGCCAAAAGACCATGGGTGTCATTGCACTTATCTTGCTGACACAGGGAGTCATCACTAAATTTTCGATACCATCCTATGTGATTCTAATGGCCGCAACTGCTATGAGTCTTGGAACCTTCTTTGGTGGTTGGAGAATTGTCAAGACTATGGCCATGAAAATAACTAATCTGAAACCTTACCAAGGTTTTTCTGCAGAAACTGGTGCTGCTACCATAATTGCAACACTTGCGTGGGCTGGTATACCTGCAAGTACAACTCATGCCATTTCTGGAGGAATCATGGGTGTTGGTGCTGTTCGAAGATTATCTGCTGTTAGGTGGGGCATAGGCAAAAGAATTGTATGGGCATGGATAATCACAATTCCTGCAGGCGCAGCAGTTTCCTTTGTTATAACATCCATAATAGACAGTCTCAAATAACCTAAATTTTCATTATCAAAAATAAGAGTCTGGGTGTTGTGATACCACACGTTCTAGGAAGTACATCGTTACCAAAAATGGAAATTAGAATCTTTGATCGCCTTACAAATAGAAGTAGATCCAATAATTCACTGAATTTAGAAAATGCTTAAGAAGTAAGATGGCATACACTTGCAGAGATGAATATTACCGAGGCTCATAAGAGCGCGCTAGTATCATGCATAGAAGTTGTTTTGATGAGCATGGGAAATACAAAATATAATTTGGTAATGGCAAAACTGGGCGTTCATAATGTTGCAATCTGGGATTGTTATGAACACCCGACATATCTGAAACCAATACTCAAAGAAGTATACGGGGAAGATTATGATTACATCATAAATGAAATCAAAGCCAGGTTGGATGATCTAATCAACGAAAAAGACATATCCAATTTTTTCAAGATAATGGAAAGTAATTCGTAATCGAGAAAAGGACTAGAACAATAGAACATTAATCCAGAATGAAACTACCAAAATCATTAATTTATTGTTTAGAAAATACTCTTAATGCTATCATGGCGACCATTTTGTGTATTCTGACCTGATCGCGCTATGAAATCTAGAGATGGTCTTGTTCATGGCATAATATCACAGCCGACATTTTTAAATGAGCCCAATCGTAGTAGAAAAATCGATTTCCTTGAGGACTCCTATTTGTAGCTTTGATGCAATGAATGGTATTCTCTGTCCACAATGTGAGTCCAAGTTGGACTCGGGTCAGCTTACAAAGGCAGACATAGACGCATCGATAAAACTGGTTCATCTTTCCCAAAAAATACCTCAAATTGAACGATTTACACTCAATTCATGCCAAGAATCAAATGGAAACTATGTGCTATATCTTAACAGCACTGATATAATGACAATAAGACAAAGCAGAGAGCTTTACAGAATTCTCCAAGGAGAATTTCTAGGTAAGATCTGGCTTGTCGAGGAAGGATGTGATGATAAGAAATTCATCGTGGATTTGTTTTTTCCAATAAAGACACTAGCAATCAATCAATTATGGGCTCCGGGGGGAGTCAGAAAAACCAAGGTTATAGTTTCCGGGAGAAAAACTTCAAGATTTCCAATTGATATAGATAAAGTCATCGTAATATCAAAACATCTTCGAAAGATAGAACTAGTTGTTGAATTTGAGAGAAAGTGAAGATATTTGAATTTGAAAAGGACTCACAATATTGGAAACTTGAATTCTTCTATGAAAGGACAAAAAGTGATAATTGGTGGGTGGGTAGAAGATCTTCGAGAGCTAGGCAAGCTTACCTTTCTTACATTGAGAGATGTAACGGGAGTAGCTCAGATAGTAGTTGTTGGAGAGGATGGCATCAAACAAGTAAAAGACCTCAATAGACAAAGTGTAATACGAATCACTGGTACAATTCAAGAATCAAAGGCGAGAGATTTTGCATTTGAAGTAAAATCTGAAAAAATAGAGATCCTTTCCCGTGCAGTGCATCCCTTGCCAATTGATCCTATAGGGAGATTAGAAAGTAATATAGACAATAGATTGAACGCTCGAGCGCTTGACTTGAGAAACCAAAAGACTGCATCCATTTTTAAAATACGTCATCACGCATTGCAGTCCATACGAAAAACTTTGATAGAACTTGGGTTCATTGAGGTAAATACTCCGAAAATAATTGGAAGTGCAAGCGAGGGTGGCGCAAATCTCTTCTCCCTAAAATATTTCGACAAACAGGCGTATCTTGCACAAAGTCCACAGCTTTACAAAGAACAACTTACACTAGGACTTGAAAGAGTTTTTGAAATTTCATCATTTTATAGAGCAGAAAAATCTCATACAGTAAGGCATCTTACAGAGTTTACAAGTGTGGATATTGAAGCAGATTTTATGGACTACCTTGATGTTGCAGAAGTTTTAGAAACAGTTGTGAAAAATGTTTTTGAGCATGTTGAAAAGAATTGTGTAGAAGAGCAAAAGATTCTGGGAATTGAAGTAAAAAAACCAAAGATGCCATTTGAAAAAATAACCTACACGCAGGCTATAGAAGAACTTGGTCGTGAAGGACTAGGGCTGGCTGAAGGGGATGACTTGCAGGATTCGCATTTGCGAAAACTTGGAGAGATACATCCCGGATTCTATTTTTTGATTGATTGGCCAATGAAACTAAAGCCTTTCTACATACATGAAAAAGAAGAAAATCCCTCATTGTCCAAATCGTTTGATCTGCAATACGGATACCTAGAGTTGTCATCTGGAGGCAGACGTTTGCATGATCCAAATAAGATAAGGACAAGGCTTGTCGAGCAAGGACTAAACCCGTCCCAATTTGAGGATCACCTAAAAGCATTTGATTGGGGAATGCCTCCACATTCTGGCTGGGGGCTGGGGCTTGACAGATTAATGTCTGTCCTGACAAAAATCGATAACGTCAGAGAGGTCGTCTTATATCCAAGAGATCCGGAAAGACTGTTCCCATAAAAAGATAAATCTGGATTTTACGACAATTATTTGTGCAACAATGCGATTTTTGTGGTTCTGATTTTGGAGGTCATACATGCTATTTCTGCGATAAGCATTGCTGCGATTCCTGCATGACAACAGACATGACTCGTTGCAAGAAATGCTATATCTCAAAACGCAAGTTAGGTTGGAAGATCTTCAAAAAAAACAAGATATTACTTGGGTTTCTCGGATTTGTCTGGGCTTATACGGTATTTCCTGTACCATTAATCAAAGGAATTGATCCTACCTTTTATTGGATTTGTTTTGGGGTAGCTATTATGATTATGATCCCAATCGGTCTTGCAATGTTCTTTTGGTCAAGAGAACCGCCAGTGTCTGATCTCAAGTAATCTTTGAAACTACTTTTTGGGTAAATTCTTTGGTGGTCTTGTTTCCACCAATATCTTTTGTTTTGATTCCTTCTGCTACAACACTATAGACAGCTTCTTCTATCCTTTTTGCAACCTCAAAAGATTTAGTATCGTTATTTTTCATTGCCAACCACTCAAACATCATCTTTGCAGATAAAATAAACGATGATGGATTTGCTGCTTGTTTTCCGGCTATATCAAAAGCTGCACCATGGACAGGCTCAAACAAGGCGAAACTCTCACCAATATTGGCTGCAGGGGCCATTCCCAATCCGCCTACTACCTGAGCTGCTTCATCCGATAAAATATCTCCAAACAAATTAGTTGTTACAATTACATCAAATGATTCAGGCTGCCTGATTAGATTCATAGCACATGCATCTACATACATCTGCTCAAATGCGATATCGGGAAAACCCTTTGCAACCTGAGCGCATGTTCTTGCAAAAAGACCATCTGTTTTTCTCATTACATTTGACTTGTGGACGCATGTTACTTTTTTATTCTTGTTCCTCTGACCTGCAGTCATGAAAGCATATTTTGCAATGCGTTTTGATGCATGCTCTGATATTGTTCTTAATGCTACTGCGGCATCTCCCACCTCAAACTCCATTCCAGTGTAAAGATCTTCAGTGTTCTCCCTTACTATTACAAGGTCAATGCCCTCTCGAAGAGACGGCATATTTGGATATGACTTTGCTGGTCTTATGTTAGCATAAAGGTCTAACATTCTCCTTAAAAACACGATAACATCTGCAGCGCTTTCTCCTACTGGGGCTTTGAGACACACGTCAGATTTTTTTATGGTATCAATTGTTGATTCTGGAAGAGCTTTTCCTGTTTTTTTCAAGGCGGTATCGCCAGCCTCAACAGGATTAATCTCTAACTTTAACCCCATTTTGTCATTTATTGTATGTAGTATGTCTGTGACAGACTCGGATAGCTCTGGTCCTATACCGTCTCCTGTTATGAGTGAAATTTTATACATCTAGTGTCCCAAGTTTTTCTGTTTGAGAATTTTTTTGAGCATGATTCTGTTTATCCCATCAAGCATGGCCTGAACACTTGTAATTACAATATCTTCTCCGATAGATTTTGCAGAAGATTGGTTACCGTATGCATCCTCGACTTTGATAGTGACTTCGCATAACGCTTCTGAGCCGCCTGAAATGGAGTCTAGTTTGTATTCTTTTATTCTTACTTTGGCAATCTCTCCTGTGATTTTTTGTATTGCATTAATTGACGCATCTACTGGACCCACACCATAATCAGTAGCTATGAAGTCTTTTCCTTCTATGTTTAATTTCACAAACGCGTACGGCATGTTGCCCATTCCTGTGGATACTGAAAAGCCTGTCAAGTGTACCAGTCTTCGTAGCCCCTCCTGGCGCATTACTTCGCCTGTAATTGAAAGCAATTCTACGTCTGTGATATGTTTTCCTTGATCCCCTAATTTTTTTACCTGCTCAAGTATCTCATGAGTTTGTTCCTTTGATGGTTGTATACCGTATTCCTCAAGCATTGCTGATACACCATGGGCACCAGCATGTTTTCCTACTTGGAACCAACGTGTTCTACCTACAAGTTCTGGACTGATTGGCTCGTATGTGAGTGGATTATTCAATACTCCGTGTGTGTGGATTCCTGATTCGTGCCCAAATGCGTTTTCTCCTACTATGGCTTTGTTTGGTTGAACTTGAATTCCAACAACTTTTGAAACATATCTTGATGTTTCATAGAGAAGTTTGGAATTGATGTTTGTCTCAAATTTATTATCAAATTGTAGACATTGTAACGCCATGACAAATTCCTCAAGAGATGCATTACCCGCGCGCTCTCCGATACCGTTTATTGTGACATGTGCGCACTGTGCACCAGCTTGAATTCCTGATATTGCGTTTGCTACAGCTAATCCAAAATCATTGTGGCAGTGCACACTTACCGGCAAGTGAGTCGCATTAACGGTGTCTTTGGTTATCGCTGCGATATATTGTGGCGTTGAATATCCTACTGTGTCTGGTATGTCTATTCTATCGGTTCCTGCTTCTGTGACTGCCTTGAAAACTTTTTTAAGAAATTCCCTGTCAGTTCTTGTGGCATCTTCTGCAGAAAACTCTACTTGTAATCCTCTGGACTTTGCATATTCTACAGCTTCTACTGCTTTTGCAACTGCCTGTTCGCGAGTGAGGTTGAGTTTGTATTTTAGATGAATATCAGATGTTGCAATAAACGTGTGTATGTAGCCCAATCCCGCATCCACTGCTGCATCGATATCTTTTTTCTCAGTTCTTGCAAGCCCGCAAATTTCTGCACGGAGGCCAGCATGGGCTATATTTTTTACAGCTTTTTTCTCCCCTTCTGAAATTATTGGAAAACCTGCCTCTATGGCGTCTACTCCAAGCTCATCTAGTTTTTGAGCAATTGCAATCTTTTGGTCAGGTGTTAAAGCAACTCCTGGTGTCTGTTCCCCGTCTCTTAGTGTAGTATCAAAAATTCTAACTTTCATTACCTACTCCTCTCTCTAGTGCACAAATGCCAGTTCTTGTTATCTCAAGTATACCATATCCTTTTATCAAGTCTTCAAAGGCGTTAATTCTATCAGGCGTTGCAGTAATCTCTACGATGATGGATGATTTCCTCACGTCATGAACGTTGCATTTGAAAGCATTTGCAAGATCAGTTATCTCCATTATGTCTGATGGTTTTGTAATCTTTATTTTCATTAATACTAGTTCACGATATATGCTCTTTTTCTCTTCTAATAGTTTTACTTCTACAGTATCTATCATCTTATCAAGCTGTTTGATTATCTGATTGAGTTGTTTCTCTTCTGCTGACGTTGTTATAGTCATTCTTGAAAATTCTGGATTTTCTGTAACTCCAACTGATATGCTGTCAATATTGTAGTTTCTTGATCTGAACAAATGAGTTACTTTGAATAACACACCTGGCTTGTTTTCAACTAGCACAGAAATTATGGACCACATGAACATCCACTATGACGGTAAGATCATATCCTTGAGTGACGTTCCAGGAGCCACGAAAGGCAAGACATCCTCCTGAGGGTCGATTGGAATGTCTATTACTGTAGCAATATTGCTTTTGAGTGCAGTCTGTACTGCTTTTCCAATCTCGTCTATGCTCTCAGCTCTTATTCCTTGCGCACCATAAGATTCAGCTAGCTTGACATAGTCAGGGCAGTTCTTGAGGTCTATGCCAATCATGCGTCTGTCATAGAACGTTCGCTGCCACTGTGCAACCATTCCTAATGAAAAGTTGTTTAATAGAAACACAATAACTGGCAAGTCATCCAAGACTGAAACGGCAAGGGAATTTTCAGTCATGTTAAAACTTCCTTCTCCGGCAATGTCCACTACTGGGACCTCTGGCTTTGCAGCTTTGGCTCCAATTGCTGCTGGGAATCCCCATCCCATAGTGCCAAGTCCTGTAGAACTGAAGAATGTTCCCGGATGTATGACATCAAAGAACAACGATGCCCACATTTGATGTTGACCAACCTCAGTAGTTACAATCGACTGTGCTGGAAGCACCTCTCTTAATTTTCTTAAAACTTTTGCAGCACCTAGTGGATGTGGATGAAGTTTTAGGTTTTGCCTAAAGTATTCTCTTGTATCATTTACGCGTTTTAGCCAAGGATTGTCTTCTTTTTTCTTGATGGCCTTTTGAATTAGCATTTTAGCCATTGTTCTAAGTGACGCTTTGAGGTCTCCAACAACCGCAATCTGGGTCGTCTGATTCTTTCCGATTTCTGCAGGGTCAACATCCATGTGTATTATCTTGAGATTTTTCTCAAATTCTTCAAATGTTCCAACAGATCTATCTGAAAACCTAGAACCACATGCAAGTACGCAGTCAGCTTCCACCATTATTTTGTTAGCTTCTGCATGGCCGTGCATACCTATGGGACCTAATGAAAGTGGATGATTCTCTGGAAAAGCACCTTTTCCTTTGAATGTCGTTACTACTGGAATCATTAATAATTCTGCTATTGATTGAAGTTCTGCAAAGGCTCCTGAAATGATAACTCCTCCTCCAGCTAAGATCACAGGTCTTTCAGAAGAAAGTAACATGTCTATCGCCGCTTCGATTTTT
This sequence comes from Nitrosotalea sp., assembly GCA_033853455.1. Lineage (GTDB taxonomy): Archaea > Thermoproteota > Nitrososphaeria > Nitrososphaerales > Nitrosopumilaceae > Nitrosotalea. The sequence continues at coordinate 13,359 of JAWOLM010000121.1, forward strand.
CCTATATCGGGATCTACCCAAGGATGGTATCCTCTGATTTTTACTTCTGTTGGAAAGGTCATCTCCGCTTCGTTTTGTTGGACGTCTTTTGGGATATCGATTAGTACAGGGCCTGGTCTTCCTGTGGACGAAATGTAAAATGCTTTCTTTACAACTTCTGGAATTTCTGCTGCAGTCATTGGCTGAAATGCATATTTTACAATCGGGTTTGTAATTCCAATTATATCGCTTTCCTGAAAGGCGTCTTTTCCAATCATTTTTGTGGGAACTTGTCCAGTGATTGCAATCATAGGAGCAGAGTCTGCCTGCGCTGTTGCAATTCCAGTCACAATGTTTGTTGCTCCTGGACCTGAAGTTGCAAAACAGACTCCTGGTCTTCGACTCACTCTGCCAAAACCATCAGCCATATGTGATGCTGACTGTTCATGTCTTACAAGTATGTGTCTTATATTGCTCTTGTAGAGCTCATCGTATATTGGAAGATTTGCTCCTCCGGGTAGTCCGAAGACTATGTTTGCGCCCTCTTTCTCTAAGGCAACCATTAATGATCTAGCACCTGACATTTTTTCCATAATTTTTAACTCCAAACAATTTTGCTGTAATCTACAGCATAAGGTCGACTAGCAGCAGAATACCGGAAATGCTTGCTGAGCCTCCTAACTTCATTTTAGTCTATAATTTTTTCATCAGATATAATTTATAAATATTGCTGGTGAAATCGAACAAATTAGTAAAAAGAACAAGTGCATCCTGCGAATATTTCAAAGCCAAGGACCGTCATCATCTCATCATTTGTTTCATAAGACTTAAACTAGAATAGTCTCAAGCAATATCGATTTTGGCAGACAAGGACGAGATAATCGATATTATCACAACTTTCTTTAATGCAGGCAAGACGAAGAATCTAGCTCCGTTAAGTGTAATCCAGCTTGAAGATTCTAGATTTTCAAGCTATAGTGAGGTACCGCCATTTGATCTGAAAGATTATGCCACAACAATTGCTTTACAACAATTAAGGTTTGTAAGCATATCAGATTACGCGTATGAAATCAAAAATATGCGAGTTGATGTATTTGATAACTGTGCAATCGCTACATTTACTGTCAAACAAACTGGTATGATAGTTGACAGCTATAGCTTCAGAGGTCAGCACTTATCTATGGAAACACGAGGCACCTTTGTTCTTGTAAAACAACAGAAGTGGAAAATTGTACACGTTCATTTGTCTAAGATTTCTTAGCTTTTGTTTTTATGACAGGTTTGACTGGTTTTTCTTCGCCCTTTAATTTCTTAAATATTTCGTGAGCTTCCTTCACCGTTGCATTTTGATGCACTATGGCTTTTACTGCCTTGATCATCGGAACAGGGTGGTCGGATTGCCAGATGTTTCTTCCCATATCTACTCCTGATGCACCTGCTTGAATTGCATCAAAGGTAAGTTTTAGCGCATCTAATTCCGTTGCAAGCTTTGGACCTCCTGCAATTATTACGGGTACTGGACAGGCTTTCACAACTTTTTCAAAATTCTCACAATAATATGTCTTGACTAGATGTGCCCCAAACTCTGCGGCGATTCTGCATGCCAAGCCCAAGTATCGTGCATCTCGTTTTTCTAATTCCTTTCCTACTGCAGTTACTGCAAGAATTGGTATTCCGTACTCTTCGCCTTCATTTACCAAGTTTCCAAGGCTGACAAGTGATTCGTGCTCATATGGAGCGCCTACAAAAATTGACATTGCCAATGCTGATACGTTTAGTCTAATTGCATCTTTAACAGATGTTGTTATCTTCTCATTTGAGAGATCTTTGCCAATTATGCTAGAACCGCCGGATACTCTGAGCACAACTGGTACGGGATAGCCAGGATCCACGGACGTCCTCAGAACACCACGTGTAAGCATTAATGAATCTGCATGAGGTAGAAGAGGAGCAATAGTCTTCCTTGGTTCTTCCAGTCTTTCAGTTGGGCCTAGGAAATATCCGTGATCTACGGCAAGCATTACACCACGTTTATCATACGGTTTTATGATTCGCGCAAGTCGATTTTTTAATCCCCAGTCCATATATTCTTCCAAAAAATTTGCCTTAGTTAAGCCTTTCTGAATTTGTAACAATTATTTTCATTGAATCGTTTCCCTGGTGTGCATATTCTAACGCGCGTGCGGATTCAGAGAGGTCAAATCTATGTGTAATGAGTCTATTCACATCAATCTTTTTTTCTTCAATTAACTTGAATGCCATATTCGTGTCTATCTCAGAGGCAGCATAACTTGGCACGATTGTAATTTCTTTTGAGTATACTTTGCTGATATCTACTGACATTTTCGCATCTTTTGATGGGACACCAAAGAGAACAATCGTTCCGCCTTTTCGGACCAATTCTATTGATTGTGTAATCGCATTCACATTTCCTGTTGCAACTATAGCCAAGTCCACTCCTCTTTCTTGCGTTCCAGAAAGAATCTTTTGGTATGCTTCTGGGTCTGTTGAATGAATTGCAGACGTTATTCCAAGTTGTTTTGCAAAGCCTAGCCGAAAGTTGTTTACATCAAAACAAAAAATATCTTTCATACCGAAGACTTTGCCTAGCATCACATGCATCATTCCAGTAGGGCCAGCTCCAAGAATAGCTACAGCGTCTCCTTGCTTGATCTTGACCTTATTCCATGCCCTAACACAACATGCTAGAGGCTCTATCATTGACGCTTCTTCAAAATTGATATGATCTGGTAATTTAATGACGCCCCCATGACTAACGTTCCATTCTGGGACAAGAAATTCTTCTGCTAGCCCACAAGGACTGAGATTTGTCTCAGAATATTTTTGGCACATTGTCTCATTACCATGAAGGCAAAAATGGCATGAATAGCAAGGTACATGGTGATGTACGAATACTCTATCCCCTTTCTTGAACTCTTTCACATCTGGCCCAACCTCAGATACAATCCCTGCTGGCTCGTGACCTAGCCTCATAGACGGTTGACTATATTGACCATAAATTTTCTCCAAATCAGAACCACATACGCCACACGCCTTCATCGTAACTGAAAGATTTCCCCCTTTTGGAGTTGGCTTTTCAACGTTTTTTATCTCGACAATGGATGGTCCTTTTACATAAGCTGCTTTCAATTTCTAACCTTGGATGTCTTTAGATTCTTTCTTATTTGTATTCTCTGGTCATGTAATGCGTAATTATTTGAACAATTATTATGAGATAATCCATTTTATTACTAATTTAAGATCTATTGACAGAAAATAACATTCCCAATTTAAAAAATTGAAAAAACTGGCCGTGTGTTTTTCATCAGTTTGATGGCAATTAAATTAGCCTTTTGTAACAGAAATCATTATGGATTTATGGCATGATATTGAAACAGGTCCCAAGGTACCTACAATTCTAAATGTTATAGTAGAGATACCGAAAGGTTCTCAGAACAAATACGAATATGATAAAAAAAATAATATTATCAAACTTGATCGCGTTCTTTTTTCACCACTGTATTATCCGGGTGAGTATGGGATCATACCGCAAACATATGCTGAAGACGGTGATCCTTTAGACGCACTGGTTCTGGTAACAAATCCTACATTCCCAGGAGTTCTAATCGAAGCAAGACCAATTGGATTGTTGAGGATGAGGGACTCGAATCAAATGGACAGTAAAATACTCTGTGTGGCAAAAGATGATCCAAGATATGCAGGCCTCAAAGACATTACTGATCTTGAAAAACACCATTTGAAGGAGATTGCACACTTCTTTCAGGTATACAAACAACTTGAGGGCAAGAAAGTTGAGATAGTAGGTTGGAGAAACGCCGCAAGCGCAAAAAAAGTTGTGCTAAGCTCGATAAAGCTCTATCAGAAGACTTTCAAAAAGTCATTTTTGATCTAGATTATTAGATATAGTCTTAAACCCACACGTGCAAATACCAGTATGAATGAAGGAGATGTTGCACCTGACTTTGAACTTGTAGCAAATGACGGCAGTATTATAAGACTCAATTCGTTTAAAGGTAAAAAAAAGGTTGTACTATGCTTTTACCCAAAAAATCATCTGTTTGCCTGTCCATCAAAAAAGGTCTTTCAGATGGCAGAAACTACCATACATGCATATCCAAAGATTGTTGAGCAAAATGCAGAACTCTTTGCAATATCAGTAGATACGGTCGAGGACCAAAAGAAATTTGTTGACGAATACAAAGTACCATATCTACATCTTAGCGATACGAACAAAACAACGTGTAAGCTCTATGCAGGACTTAATCTGGCTGGACTTGCAAAAAGGTCTACCTTCATTGTGGACAAGGAGGGAAAAATCTCCAAGATATTTCGAAATGTCAACGTCGAATCACATGGACAAGAAATTATACAGACATTACAATCACTACAGTAATTTTTCTCATTTTCAATAAATTTTTAAAGATGTGAACTGAGTATGGAATCGTGCTAGATCTTGTAGCAAAAAAACTATTCCTTACAAGAGGTAAGGGCGTACATCAGGATAGACTGACAAGTTTTGAATATGCATTACGTGATGCAGGTATTGCAGGTACCAATATTGTTTTGATTTCAAGTATATTTCCTCCTGGAGCAAAGCTAGTCTCAAGAGCAGAAGGGCTCAAATTGATAAGGCCTGGCAGTGTGCAGTTTGTGATATATGCCAGAAATGAAACCAATGAGCCTCATAGACTGTGTGCAGCATCAGTTGGAATTGCAGAGCCAACAGACAAAACAAAATATGGTTATCTTTCGGAATATCACTCGTTTGGAGAGACCGAGAAAGAGGCAGGAGAGTATGCTGAGGATATTGCAGCACAAATGCTTGCATCTTCACTTGGTATAGAATTTGATGTAAACAAGAGTTGGGATGAGAAAAAGCAACAATGGAAAATATCAAATCAAATCTACAAGACAAGAAATATCACTCAGAGTGCTGTCGGTGATCCGCAGGGCAGATGGACTACTGTTTTTGCAGCAGCCGTTTTGATTCTTTAATCTTATCTTTTTCTAATGAATAGATAGACTGCGCTTACGGCTGCGATTAAAATTCCGATTATGAAATACATAGAATAATCTGGATTATTTGCAGGTGTGATGCCTGTTGGTGGCTGAGTGATGGGTTGCGATGATGTAGGACCAATCTCGAGTGTCAAATCATTATTGGCGGCAGATGTTGTTGTGCCAAAAATGTAAATTCCAGTAATTTGCTGTCCTGAAGCAGGACTGAATACCCATCCGGCTTTGGTGAGGTCAGTCGGAATGCCTTGATTATTTGTTGGAACAATTTCTCCACCATGGCTTACAATGGAAGTAACGTTGTTTGATAGGATTGCTATTTGAAAGAGGGAGTTGAGTGGGAAGAATCCTCCACTAAAATAAGATGATCTGTTTAACTGACTGACTCCAAAGTAATCGAGAGGCCTAATTGTAGTTATTTTTCCTTTGATTGGCGAATGTGTTGATACTTGTAATTGGTATAATGTTTGATTGGTTACTGTAGGTGTTATTGCAAAGGTGACAGTAGAATTGTCAGAGTTTGCCAAATTTTTTGCAACATCATAAAAACCTCCTCCATTTCGTATTTGTGATGGTAAAAGTATGGATGTTAGCTGATCAAATAGATATGATGACTTGACATATGGTGCTGTATATACGACAGAGATTGTTCTGTTTCCAACCAGTGCACCGGAAGTTCCAAGCGCAGAACTCAATTCTCCTTTTGGTTGTACATACACTGACCAAAAGGAAGCATTTAACAAAAATGCCTTGTTTGTATCGTTTATCAGAGTGTCACCTATTGCACGTCCAGTAGTCTGTATCTTCGTAATATTGTATGATTCTATTAATGATGGTGAATAGATGGTGAAAATAATACAAGTTTGATCATTGACTCCCTCAACACACGAGTTTGCGTTGGTGATTGCAACCGAAGTTACATTGGCTGCATTAGAAATTTTTTCATCCAAAGATGTCGGTACTCTCATTTCAAGAGGACTTGTGCTTGTTAATGTGACAAATGCAGTGGTTTGATTTTGAATCTTGTCGTCAACTAGAACTTGAGCAGTTTCGCGATATGTTGCAAGCTGTGGTTGCTGCGCATATACTCCTGAAATCGTACTTGCTAAAATTGTAAAAATCAATAAAACTGTAACAAGGGATTTCATTTAATGCCCCTTTTTTGGGCCGAATTATAAGTCTAACCACCTAATTTTTCTATCTTTACTGCAAATCGTTGAAATGGCTCTTCCTTAAAATGCTCTCTGCATACTAACATCGTTTCTTGAGGATCTGGACCACAATCATAAGTAATCAAATATTCTGGTTCTTTATTGCAGCACCTGGGATATTTCACTTGTAAATTAGGAGGCAGAATAAAATAAAATAGTTTTAGATCTGTCCAAATGGTTTAAATTATAACAATTCACTTTAGTCAATGACATCGGTTCAAACCGTAGGGGAACATGGCTGGCAGCTGAGGGCGCTTGGCTGCCAGCCGCTTTTAATTAATCACATTTTCAAGTCTTCGAGTTTGACTTTTGATATAATCGAATCCTTTTTGCCAGAAACTTTCAGACGTGATATCTATATTATGTTCTTCAAGCAATTCTTCCGGTTTTTTTGATCCTCCGGCTGCAAGGATTTTCATATAAGTAGGAGCAAATGAATTTCCTTCCTTTTTGTATTGCTGAAATAGAGACAATGATAATAGGTTTCCAAAAGAGTAAGAATAGCAATAGAAAGGAGAATGAAAAAAGTGCGGAATACAAGTCCATTCTACTGCAAAATCGGGGGATAAGGCAACAGATGCACCAAACTGTTCTTTGAGGGTTGCCATGTATTTGTCAGAAATCTCCTGAACAGTTGCACTTTCACCTATTTTCTGATGCACATCTATCTCAAAAATTGTAAAGTAAGCCTGTCTGCCAATAGTGGCATAAAGATCATCGATATGTTCTACCAATATGGATTGTTGTTCTTTCTCAGATATCTGGTTTAAAATTCTGTCATACAAAAGCATCTCAGAAAAAGTAGACGCGGTTTCTGCTAATGGTAAGGGCGCTTCTTGTATGAATATTGATTTGTCTGAAGCTGCAATACTATGTATGGCATGACCTAGTTCATGGGCCATCGTAAAAACATCATTGGTTCTGCCTTTGAAATTAAGTAAAACATATGGGGTTATGTTTGGAGTTATAGTACTACAAAAAGCTCCACTTCGCTTGCCAAGTCTTATCTCTGAGTCAACATGATTCTGTACGAATACTCTTTTGGCGAACTCTCCAAGTGCAGGGCTGAAACTTTCCAGTGCCTGCAAAACCATTTTGACTGATTTATCGTAGGTGTATCTTTTCTCTTCTTTTTTCTGGATGGGTGAATACAAATCGTATCTGCGGAGTTTCTTTATTTTCAAGATACGTGCCTTCAATAAGAAGAATTTTCGAAACACATCTGCATTACTTCGGCATACAGAAAGGAGCGATTCAATAGTTTTATCATTGACATCATTTCCAATATTTCTAACCGAGATGGGTGAAGAATACCCGCGAATCTGAATACACTCATCTTTCCAATTTAATGCAATGTTCTGATATATCTCCCCGAGAACTCCTTTATTTTTGTCAAATTGAGAAAGTAAAGATTTGTAAGCAATTTCCCTTGTTTTTGCTTTCGGACTACGTACAAGTTGTGAAAGCTCTTCTCTTGTGTATGTTCTAGTTTTACCATCAATTTTTACAGTAAACTGGAATGCATTAGTTATCTTGTCATACAGTTTTACAAGAGCAGAATGGCCTGTTACATCTAAAGTGTTTATTATCTTCTCTTCCGGTTCAGATAGTGAGTATCTAGCTAATGTTCTTTTGTGCTTCAGATATTCATGAAGTTCGCCAGATTTTTTCATTAGTCTTTTTGCGTTTTTTTCGTCAAGTTCTTTTTTCCACCATTGGTCAAAAAACAATGTTCTGTTATCAATATCAGCACCAATCTTTCTCATTTTAGTCAAAAGTGATGTGATCTTGTCGGATTGAGTATCAGATGAATATTCTAAAGATGCATATCCTGAAACAATGCTGAATTTCTCGATTATTTCTTCAAGGGAGTGAAGCAAAGACAGGAAACGTCTTTCCGATATGCTGGGTGAAAGACTGTTCTTGTTTTTTTCAAATTTTCGTACTTTGAGTTCTATTTCTTGTAGTTTCCTCTTAAACGATGGTGAGTCGGGGTCAATTACAAGTTCATTTAGATTCCACTTGCCTTCTTTGAAAGCGCGCATTTATTTCGAGTTCTCAGATCTCATTAAAATACTCTGTGGCATAATTTGTTGTTTCTAATCTTTGATAATCACGGAATTTTTTTTAGTTTTGATCAGGTTATTATCAACAGTGCAAATCATACGCGTCTCTTATATAGAAAAATTTGTAAATATTGAGTCATGAGCATGACCGCATGGAAATGTTATAGGTGTAACTTGGTTTTCAAAGAAAAAATCCATGTAGAAATGCATAATGAAGTCTCAAGACATCATGCCATCGAAGTCAAGATGGCTGTTTCATGACTTTTGAGCTAGATAATAGAAAACTTGACGTTGGCTTGTTCTTGGCAAGTATTTATTTAACCCAGAATTAGATTACCCGTTCGTGGACCATCACAGTTTTCATGGAAAAAACATCCCACATTTGAAAATCAGGCCAAACATGGGAATTGATGACCTGGTGGAAATATTTGCGGGCACTGGTTATAACGCAAGGCAATTGGGTGAAGCTGCAAAACTTTATAGAAAAATGATTGAAGATGATGCAACAATTTGTCTTACGATATCAGGTGCCATGACACCCGTTGGGTTTGGGGGTCTTTTTAAGGCATTAATCGAACGCGGGTTTGTTGACTGGATAATTTCCACTGGTGCCAACGTATACCACGAAGACCATTTCGCATGGGGTCTTCCTGTTAAACAAGGACATTTCGAGGTAGATGACATGATCTTGTATGAAAAAGATATTGTCAGAATACGAGATGTATACATAAAAGGTGAGGAGACCCTCAAGGCAGAAGACAAGATAGTACAAA
>JAWOLM010000122.1:0-4549 GCA_033853455.1 Nitrosotalea sp.
GACAATCACATTGCAGCTTCCAAATCACTACTTTATCTAGTACGTACTGCAAAAAAGCGTTACAAAAAATTTGAAGTTGAGGTTGAGAACTTGAACGATGCCATCATGGCAGCAAGGGAAGGCGCCATAATCATAATGCTTGACAACATCCCTCCAAAAAAGATCATGCAGATAATCAATACATTAAAACATCAAGGACTTCGAAACAGGGTAAAGATAGAAGCGTCAGGCGGAATCAATGAGTCAAACATTAGATCATATGCAAGAACTGGTGTGGATATGATATCAATTGGAAAATTGACAAGTTCCGTATCTGGACTTGACTTGAGTCTTGAGGTTAGTTAATTGCAAGCATTCGCTCTATTGCAAGCTGTGCCTTTTGAGCAACGTTTTGTGGTACCTTGACTTCGTACTTTTCTTCCCTAAGTGATGCGTAAACCTTGTCAAGTGTTATCATCTTCATGTATTTGCATACTGCAGTATCCGACATGGCAACAAACTCTTTTTCCGGATTTTGCTTTTTCATCCGGTATAGTATACCAGTCTCAGTTGCTACTACAAACGTCTTATTCGTAGAATTCTTTGCGTAATTCATCATTCCTTCCGTTGACAAGATCTGGACCTGTCTTGTGTTATAGTCACCACATGCCACATCATACATGACTGATGACGTACAGCTGCATTCTGGGTGAACTAGAAACTCTGCATTTGCATACTGATTTAGCTTTTCATTAACCTCTTGTGGCTTTATTCCCGCATGGACATGACATTCGCCTGCCCAGATGTACATGTTTTTTCTGTCCGTCATCTTGGCAACATATGAGCCAAGAAACATGTCAGGCAAGAACAATACTTCTTTATCAGATGGAATTGATTTTACAACGTTTACTGCATTTGATGATGTACAACAGTAATCAAGTTCTGCTTTTACTTCGGCAGATGTATTTACATAACCTACGGTTACTGCGCCAGGATGTTCACCCTTCCACCTGCGAAGCTGATCTGCAGTTATTGTGTCAGCAAGAGAGCAACCAGCTCCAAGGTCTGGAATTAGTACCTTCTTGTTTGGGCATGTGATTGCCGCAGTCTCTGCCATAAAGTGAACTCCACAGAACAAAATCATCTTCTGATCAGTCTTTGCAGCCTGACGAGAAAGACCAAGCGAGTCCCCTACATAATCTGCAATGTCTTGCACTTCTGGAAGCTGGTAGTTATGTGCCAGAATCAATGCATCTTTTTGCTTCTTTAACTTGAGAATTTCAGATTTTAAGTCCAACGCAAAATAAAGCTGCGCGCCCTTTCCATTTAAATCGTCATAATATTGACAAATTTAACGGTCAGACAAATGCCTTGTGGCAATATTTGCCAATTATGTTCCTACCTGAATTTCGCCGCCACAAATCTTTCGCAGACATTCTATTGCGGATAGTGTTGCAAGTCTGCTTGTTTTTGGGTTGGCTGAGCTTGGCACGTTTTCAACCTTGATAGAAAATTTTCCGAATTTGCCACTTGCCTCAATCTCATGAATGTTCTTTTCAGTTTTGGGGTCAGCCACTATCTTTACCCTCGTCTTTGTACTTCCCAATCCTGCAATGCTAAGAAGTGCTGCTACGTTGATGTTTGCAGGAAATAATTTTACTGCTTCCTGTGCTGTTCCTTCGTATATTACCGTTGACTCACTTAGATTGTCTAGATTTATCTTGTAGGTCTCAAAAAATTTTGCGCCCTTTAGCGCTTTTGGATTTTTTGTTGTAACAAGTGTCAAAGATTCGAGCTCATCTTTTACTGCACGTACAGCATCAAGCCCAGCTATTGCACCAGAAGGTAGGTATACGCGCTTACCAAAGTCCTTACACCCCTCAACCACAATATCAAATATTGATTCATCTAGCAACGCCCCTACACTCATTATCATCAAATCTTTCCGGTTTTGAAGAATAGAAAGGGCGTTATCTCGTACTGCATCTTGTGATGCAGCTTCCACTATTAGGTCCACAGGCGACGCTGCGAGCAGTCCCACATTTTCGGTCATTAGAGGTTTGTTCTTGAGTTTTGATACCAAAAGTGCTGATGAGTCTTTAGAGAAATCAAAGATGTGAGTAAGCTTTGCGTTAACCTTGCCTGAATCGATTGCAATTGCAAGTTCGGTTCCTATTGCTCCACATCCCAAAAGCCCGATTCTTTTCAAACCAGTCTTCTTGGCACTCTACCTTGTTAAATCTGTTATCTGATTATTGACAAGAACAAAAAATTGAATTATGTATCTTGATGAAATTAAATTGAGAGAATTGGCAACGCATGAGTCTACTTTAATCGAGAAATTTCTTTTCAGAATAGCAAGGCAGTGGATTGCAGGAGATACAATGCAAGAGGCAATACAATCTGCAAGAGATGCAAACAAGAAGGGCATGGACGCGATAATTAACAGGCTCGGTGAACACATGACATCAAAAGACCAGATTGAAAGTACCGTTTCCGAATATTTTACACTAGTTTCAAACTTGCGCAAATTCAAAGTCTCGGGTGGCATATCAATCAAACCCACCCAAGTAGGTCTCTCAAAAGATGTAAATGGCTGCAAGGAAAACCTTGCAAAAATAATTGACGAGGCTGCAATGTCTCAGTCCTTCGTATGGATAGACATGGAGTCTTCAGAGTACACTGACGATACCATCAAGATATACCTTGAACTGTTTGAAAAATATGAAAGAGTAGGACTTGCTGTACAGGCAAACCTCAAGCGTACAGAAGATGATCTGAAGAACTTACTATCACATGGTGCAAAGATTCGACTTGTAAAGGGAGCTTATAGGGAAAGCAAAAGAAACGCATACAAAACAAGACATGAAGTAGATGAGAACTACAAAAAACTTGTAAGGATTCTTTTTTCTGAAGGCAATGAATTTGCAATAGCGACCCATGACTCTACTATGATCGAGTTTGCAGCAAATCTTTCAAAAAAACATGAGCACAAGTTTGAATTTCAGATGTTAAAAGGGATACGCGATGAGCTAAAACCGAGCTTGATTAAAAGAGGATATTCAGTATCAGAATACATCCCATATGGAACAAATTGGCTTCCCTATTCCATACGACGATTAAAGGAGAGAAAGCGTAACATCCTGCTTTTGGGTAGTTCTTTCATTCATTCACATCGAGTCTGAGTCTGCTCTCGCATGAATTGTAGCAGATAGTATGCACCGCCTGCTCCCTTGCCTGATATTCCAGAGTCTTTCCATCCCACAAACGGTTGGGCTCCAACCATTGCTCCTGTTGTTGCACTTGCAGACCTATTGACATATGTCACGCCAGCCTCAATTCTATCAAAGAAAGATTCGATCTCATTTTTATCTTGGCTAAATATCCCAGCAGTCAAGCCATAATTACTTTTGTTGGCTTCTGAGATTGCCTCGTCAAAGCTCTCATACTCTTCTACGCAAAGAAACGGAACAAACAATTCTTCGCGGACAAGTGAATGATCTTTTGGAAGCCCCAGAACTATCGTGGGCTCGACAAAATTTCCACCCAGATCAGACAAGGTAGATCCTCCACATGCAATCTTTCCATCTTTTTTTGCAATCTCTACTGCTTTTTGAAATTTTTTCAGCGCAGATTCGTTTATTACCGGACTTACAAACGAATCTTTTTCCCACGGCTTGCCAATCTTAAGATTTCTTGTCTTGGCAACAAGTTTGTCCACAAATTGCTTTGCTACATCTTTTTGGACATACACTCGAGAACATGCACTGCATTTCTGTCCACTGTAACCAAATGCAGCTCTTAATACCCCATCTGTTGCATTTTCCAAATTAGCAGTCTTTGTAATTATGGCAGGATTCTTACCTCCCATCTCTGAGATGAAAGGCCTTGGGGTGTTTCCTACAAACGTGTTAAAGCCTGAAATTCCTACTTCTTTAGAGCCTGTAAATGCAATTCCTGCAACAAGTGGACTCTCAAGCATGGTTTTTCCCACAACGCTACCAGCACCTGTAACAAAGTTTACTGTAGCTGGAGGCAGTTTGTGATAGATTGCCTCGACGAACTTGAATGCAGAGATGGGTGAGTCACTTGAGGGTTTTAGTACAATAGTATTTCCAGTGATAAGCGCGCCTGAACTCATTCCTATGGCAATAGCAGATGGAAAGTTGAATGGCGATATTACTCCCCAAACGCCATACGGCCTTAGAACGCTGCGGGTCTTTTCATTTTTGTACGCACTTTGGGTCTCCTTTGAAAATCCTTGGTTTACCTCAAGTTGTTCTGCGTAGAATCGCATAAAGTCTATTGATTCGTCAAGATCCCCCATGGCCTCAAGCCTGTTCTTGCCGTTTTCAAAGCTCAGTATTGCTGCAAGGCGGAACTTTTCATGTGAAAAAACATCTGCGACCTCCCGGAATATTTGAACTCTTTTTTGATATGGTGCAAGTGACCATTTGTAAAAGGCCTCTTTTGCAGTCTCTATTGCGTGTAGTGCATCGTCTTTTGAGGCTAATGGAAAGTTTGCCAGTACAAGATTTTTGTCTGCAGGTGAGCGCACTTGGAATTGATT
>JAWOLM010000123.1:0-6860 GCA_033853455.1 Nitrosotalea sp.
TGGTTTCCATAGATTTCCAACCTCTCTGCACTTTTATCCTCTCTCGCATAGTTCCATTCAATCTTTCAATCCTGTTGTTGTTTGCGTGTGGTTTGGTTACTCTCTGTAGTGCTAATTCAGATTTTAACGAGCGACATCACATTATTATTCAAAATTTCAAGCGCGTCCCTTACCTCTTTGGTCCTTTTGTTCGTACCTACCACATAGGCCTGGACTTTGCGCTTTCTATTTTCTATCATACGCTGCTGCTCATGTTTACCAGCAGAACCTTGAGACCTTCTAGTTTCAAGCGAGTATTCGGGAGTCGCAGACTGGATAATCTTGTGTAATTCTTTTACATTAATCTCATTGTCATGAATCACAGTTTTCATCTCATCCGCAGATAATGCCAAGAGCGATTTCTTTGAGTTAGATGCAATCTGAACCAGATTTCCTACGATTCTGTGTGCATTCCTGAATGGTATTCCTTTTCTTACCAGAGCTTCTGCAATGTCAAGTGATATCGAATATCCGCTGTCAATTGCTTGTCGCAATTTTTTTTCGTTTACTTTCATGGCTTTAAGAAGCGAGTTTACAACTATGAGTGACGTGATTATGATTTTAGAGGTAGGTCCAATTGAGACCTTGACTTGTTGCAAGTCTCGGTTATATCCGGATGGTAGTCCTTTCAGATTGGACAATACTGCCATCTGATATCCAATTACTTGAGATGTCTTGCCGCGAATCAGTTCCAATACATCAGGATTTTTCTTTTGAGGCATTACACTTGAAGTGGAGGTAAACTTGTCGGCAAGTTCAACGAAAGAAAATTCCGATGTGGACCAAATTATAAAGTCTTCAGCCATCCTGCTTAGATTTGTCATTAATATTGAAGAATTTGCAAGATACTCTGCTACAAAATCACGAGAGGTAGTTGCGTCAATGGAATTTTCTATCAGGCCTTTAAACCCAAGCATCTTGGCAGTATATTGCCTGTCAATAGGAATGCTTGTTCCCCCTACAGGGCCTGCTCCAAGTGGCGACTCGTTTACCCGTCCGTATGCAACATAAAACCTATCAAGATCCCTGAAAAGCGCGTCTGCATATGCAAGGAGAAAATGTGAAAATAATCCTACTTGTGCCTGTTGCATGTGAGTATATAGAGGCATTATGACATGTTGATTCTTTACAGCTAAATCAACAAGTGTCTCTATTGTTTGGTTCAAGCAGAAACAAACCGTATTAATGTCATCGCGGATTTTCATCCTTATATCAAGTGCTACTTGATCATTTCGTGATCTAGCTGTATGCATCTTGCCTCCAGCGTCTTTTCCTGCCTTTTTTATCACCAAGGATTCGATTAGCTCATGTATATCTTCGGCATCGGATTTTTCTGAAATGTTTTCTTTTTTTAATTTCTCAAGTGCGCCTAGAATTTTTGCAGCTTCTTGTTTGCTGATAATTTTATTTTCTAAGAGCATCAACGTGTGAGCTTGACTTCCTAAAATATCATATTGAGCAATTACAGAATCATCAGATATTGATGAAAGAAATTCTAATGTAATGTCATCTAATTTTCCGCCTAGTCTTGATCTGTACATCAATTTAGAAAATAAAATGGTTATATATAGCATAGACGCTTTTTTGTTTTATGGCGCAGGCATCTACAGATTTGAGAAGACAAATTTTTGATGAGCTAACCAAGATAGTTGATCCTGAAATAAACGTCTCAATAATGGAACTTGAATTGGTAGACAATATCGATATTGCAGGTTCAGATGTTAAAGTAGATCTTCATCTGACAAGTCCTTTCTGTCCTGCAATCTTTGGATTTAAGATTGCTCAAGACGTTCATGACAACCTGCTGAAGATAGATGGGATAAACGATGTAAAGGTCAACGTTTCAAATCACTTTATGGCCGAGGCCATTAACAATCAAGTAAATTCAAGTAAAAATCCCAAAAAGCCTTAGAATATTACTTTTTAAATCCTAGTAGATAGCCCCTAAGCAACTGTATTGCCATTGCCGGATCTACACCTTTTGGACATACATGACTGCATGACCCAGCAAAATGGCATCTCCATATACCATGGGACTGGTCTACAATTTTGAGTCTGTCATTTTTCCCATGATCCCTATTATCGGCAGTATAGCGATAGGCTTGTGCAAGGCCTTGTGGTCCAATAAATGACTTGTCTGTCGCCATGGTAGGACATGCAGAGTTACACAAACCGCATTTGATACAATATGAGAATTGCAAGAATTTTTCTAGGTCTTGTGGAGTCTGAATAAACTCCTTGGTGCCAGGTCGTACCTCAGATTCCTCATTTATTACAAATGGTTTCATTTTCTTGTGAGTAGAAAAGAGTTGCTCAAAGTTAACTGCCAAGTCTCGTATTATCGGAAAATTATTCATTGGTTCCACTGTTATTACATTTGAATCAAGTTCAGAAATTTTGGTATAACATGCAAGACGTGGTTTTCCGTTAATTTTCATCCCACATGAACCACATGAGGCCTGTCTGCAGGAATATCTGACTGCAACTGAATGATCAAGATTTTCTTTTACATATAGAATAGTTTCAAGTACGGTGGTCCATTTCTGGACTGGAATCTTGAATTCTTCAAATTTTGTTTCGGTGTTTTCTGATGGGTTTAGTCTAGCTATTCTCAGTGTTATTGTTTTTGGTGTAGATTCTGCTGGAATGTTAGAGATGGATTCTGTTTTTTTCTCTTCCGGCACCGTTACTGTTGCCATGCTTATGAAACCCCCATTCCAGCCATCAATATGGTTCTTGAACCATAAGCTATCAGAGCTGCCATAGCTGCAATTGAACCATAGTTGATCGCTCTTTCATACGTTGCGCCTTGTTTTAGTTCCAATAAAATAACTCGCAGTCCGTTAAATCCATGCACGGATAGTAAGACAAGTATTACTTCTAGCATAAGGGCATAAGGGAGAAAGTGATAGTTAGCCAATACATTCTGATATGCAAGAGAATCAGTAAATTTCTGAGACATTCTCATGAGAATGTGCACTGCTACTAGCGCCACTGCTCCAAGTGCAGTACCATAATGTATCTTCATGATGATGCTTTCTCTCATCTTAACCACCGAATAGTACTCCAGCACCATACATCATTGCCATTGCTGCAAGTGCAATTGATACCCAAATGCAGAGTCTTTGTTTAGAATTTAGCGAAGAAGCTCGGTATGGATATTCCGGCTGACCTGGTTTTCCTACTCCTTTTCCGCCCTCACTTATCATAAGTCTAATTCCATTTCCAGTATGGAAAACACACATTCCTATTACAATTACAAGGACAAGATGTCCTCCTGGCGTTTCTGTTAATGATAGCATATTGTCCCACGCTGCTTTTCCATTAAGAATTGTGCTTGTTTCATAAATATGGCCAATCAAATATGCAAGCAGGCCAAGACCGCTAAGTCTTTGCAACCAATATGCTACTCGCTCTAGACCATAACGAGTAGGATTTGCCATTCCTTTGATGCCTTCACGGTTAGAAAGTCGTTCGGCCATCAGTATTTTCTCTCCACTGGCTTGTATTTAGTAATAGTGACCGGATGAGTCTTGATGACTGGCTCTTTTGTGTCATAATAAACAAGTGTGTGAGCCAAAAAGTTTTTGTCGTCTCTGTCAGGATAATCGGTTCTTGCATGAGCTCCTCTAGATTCTTTTCTCCAAATTGCTCCCATTAAAATTACTTCAGCTACGCGAAACATAGAATCAAGTTCCATCACGTTTGTAAAATTAGTGTTATACTCTTTGGCTTTGTCATCTACATGTTTCCATGTTTTTTGTCGCAAGTCTCTTACTAACTTGAGACCTTCTACAAGTTGAGTTTCAGTTCTATACACGTACGCTTTACTGTTCATAATTTCTGTCAACTCTTGTCTAACCTCATACGGATTTACACTGCCCGTACCTCGGAATATTCCATCATAGATCCTTTTTTCTTCATTTGCGACAAGATGTAATGGAAATGGTGGAGATGACTTTCCTTCCATGATATACTTTGCTGCAAGCTCTCCTGTAATTTTTCCCCATACAAGACACTCAGCAGTGGAGTTTGCACCAAGTCTGTTTGCGCCATGTACACTATTACAGGCGGCTTCACCTGCGGCCCAAATACCTTGAATTTCAGTTGCGCCATCTATGTTAGTGTGAATTCCTCCCATCATGTAATGACAAACTGGTCTAACGTCTATTGGCTCATCGGCTGGGTCTACTCCCGAAAACTTTAATGAAATCTCCCTAATGGCCGGAAGTTTTTGTATTATCAGTTCTTTTCCTAGGTGTCTTAGGTCTAGCTTCATACAGTCTACTCCCGCGTCATGTTTGAAGCCACGCCCTTCATTAATTTCAGTAATCATTGCTCTAGATACAACGTCCCGCGATGCCAGTTCTAGTTTAGTGGGAGCATATTTTTTCATGAAACGCTCTCCTTTATTGTTAAGTAGATAACCTCCCTCCCCTCTGGCACCTTCTGTAATTAGAATTCCAGAAGGCAGTATTCCTGTTGGATGAAATTGTACAAATTCCATATCTTTTAGTGCCATACCAGCACGGTATGCCATGTCAAGACCATCGGGAGTTGAGGCCAGAGCATATGTTGAAAAGCTGTACACTCTACCAGCTCCACCAGTAGCGATGATCAGTGCCTTTGACTTGAACGTGTAGAAAGTACCGCTTGACATCTCAATGGCAGTGATACCACAAAACTTCTGGCCATCATGAATTATTGATGTAACAAACCACTCGTTAAAGAATTCAATGTTATCGAATTTTTGACATGTATCATACAAAGTCTGCATTTCATAGAATCCTACTTTGTCTTGAGCAAAGGTCGCTCTTGGAAAGCTATATCCTCCAAAGTTTCTCTGACCAATTCTTCCGTCCTCTCTTCTAGACCATGGCATACCCCAGTGCTCTAGTTGATAGACTTCTGATGGCATTTCAGAAACAAGTTTTTCAATTACATCTTGATCACCAAGAAAGTCACTTCCTTTGACAGTGTCATAGACATGAGACTCTATGGTATCTCCATCTTCAGGATAAAGCACTGCTGCAGTTCCTCCTTCAGCAGAAACAGAGTGCGAACGCATAACCTGCAGTTTTGAAATAACAGCAATTTTGATCTGTGGTGCAATCTTCGCAGCTTGTATAGCAGCTCGCAAACCAGCAAGACCGGAACCTACAATCAGAAGATCTTTTTCAATACTGTTAACCATGATTCGACATCTTCCTTTTCACGCTTCATAAATATGTCTTGTGAAGAAGTGCTGCGAGGATCCTTAATATATATCGCTAGCGATATCACTAGTGATGATTTCAGGCTGGCTTCAAAGGGTCGGAAGTTCAATCCCTAGAGGTTTTTCAAGATATTTCATTTTAGATACATTGAAGAAAAAACCAAGTACTGGAAAGGAGATAATCGATCTAGCAATTGCTCAGAGCGGAGGCAAATGGAAACCCTCTCCTGGACTGATATATCCGCTACTTGGAAGACTGTTAGATGATGGCTTGATAGAAGAGACAAAGGATGGAAAGTACCAAATCACTAAGAAAGGCAGATTGATTTCAGAAGATCTTGAGGCTTTGGATAAAATAGTCAAGAATCAACTGGACGTGATTTTTAGAATGGGTAATGTGGGCAAGTTTGTTGCCATGGATTTAATAGAACGTATGAGTACCATTGGAAATTCTCTGAGCTCAAATATTTCATACATGAGCAAAGAAGAAACTCAGAGATACAGGAAATTTCTGGAATCGGAGCTGCGAAAGATTGATGCTCTTGATAAAAAATCGCCTCAGGGCAAGGAAATTAAAATCAATTAAGCAATAAATAATTGTAAAACTGAATAGCTACAGTTGACAAGTATCAGGAAGATAGTATATGACAAGTCAAAACCACTAGTTTTTCCGGGAGTTTACGACGCAATAACGGCTAGAATAGCCCAAAAGGCAGGATTTGAAGCAATGTTTCAAACAGGATATGGAACCTCGGCTGCACTGCTTGGCATGCCCGATTATGGCTTTATTGGACCATCCGAAACCGTTGAGAATGCAAGAAGAATCTGCAAATCAGTCTCAGTTCCCGTCATAGTTGATGCAGATACAGGATATGGAAATCCTTTGAGTGTATGGAAACTTGTTAATGAATTGGAAGCTATTGGAGCTTCTGGCATTTTTCTTGAGGACCAGAAATGGCCAAAAAGATGCGGTCACATGTCAGGAAAAGAAGTAATTCCTAGGGAAGAATACAGTGAAAAACTCAGAGCTGCCCTTGATGCAAGAAAAAGCAAAGAATTCATAATTGTAGCAAGGACGGATTCGAGAGCAAGTGAGGGACTTGATGCAGCAATCAAGAGAGGTCGTTTGTACAAGGATATTGGGGCAGATGCAATATTCATCGAAGCTCCTAAATCAATTGATGAAATGAAAAAAATAGGAAAATCGATAGACGCACCGCTGGTTGCAAATATGATAGAAGGAGGTGCTACGCCAGTACTTTCTTCAAGCAAGCTACACAAAATGGGTTTCAATCTCATTCTTTATCCACTTTCAGTATTGTATGCCAATACGTTTGCAACACTTCAGATTCTAAAACAATTAAAGAAAAATGGAACTACTTCAAAGATGAAAGATCGTCTTGTTAATTTTGATCAGTTCAATGATATTGTAGAGTTATCAAAGTTCAAGAAAATGGAACACAAATACGCTACAAAATTATAGAAAATAACAAAAAAGGAAGAGTTTCAAGGCTTCCTTAAGAAGTGTTTCTCTTTACTTCGATTTCTATAGTAGAAACATTCCTTGAGCGTCCATCTTGTGATTGAAGCTGTTCTGATCCAATCT
>JAWOLM010000124.1:0-8851 GCA_033853455.1 Nitrosotalea sp.
GTTTATGGAATGTCAGAGTCAGATTTTCTAAAATATCTTAATGAAGAATGTTATAAGATAAAGACAGGTAATCTTTCAGAAATTTTAGAATCAATAGCCAAGTATGACTACAGACTCATAATAGGTGCCAATCCAGAGATTCAGCTTTCTGCCCTTTTGGCAGAGCTTGGAAGGATAGGAAAATAATAACGCAGAGAGAGGGATTTGAACCCCCGCGTGCTTGCGCACATAGGCTCTCAAGGCCCACGCCATGCCGGGCTAGGCGACCTCTGCGATTCTGTTTTAGAAAGACTTGTTAAAATTTGTTTAAGATTAGAAGAAATGCCAGATTACAATTCTATGCATAATATCAATTAGACAATTAATAAAAATAAAAAGAACTAAAAATTTCTAGTGGTGTGCGTGTGGGTTAGCAGAACCGGTTTCCATCTTTTTGTAGGTTCCTGCTGCCTTTTCATGATGTTCCAAGTTAGATTGATCTACTTTGATTGCTTGTGGAGGACAAACTGAAACACATGCCATGCACCAGATACAGTCATGTTCTCTTATTGGATCAGCCTTGTCAGTATAGTCCTTTCTTTCCTCTTTTACTGAACTACCTGTTCCAGCCATATCGACGTCTACCGCTTTTTTAGCTGGAATATCCTTTTCTGTTCTGTACCACTGGAAGACTTGCACTGGACAAGCCTCGATGCATGCACCATCAGCAACACAAGAATCCCAATCTACTGCGACCATGGTGCCACTAACGCCTACTGGTTCGATCTTTTCGCCTCTAGTCTTGAATGCAGATATGCAATTCTCATCTTTAGAAGCCTCTGCCAGTCTACCTGGTCCCCATCTGAAATGAAAGTGACCATCGGCGTGGTTTATTTTTCCAATTGGTTTGTATCCTTTTGGAAAGTCTTCGGGTATCGGCATGCCATTATCCCATATGATATGTTATTTAAACCTAGACAAAGTTAGTTTAAACTAAGATAATTTAGCGATCTCTTTTTCATGAATTTCTTGATTTGCCTGATCAACTTTGATTGCTTTTGTAGGACAGACTTCCACACATGCCATGCACCAAATACAATTAGCTTCTTTTACCGGATTTGCTTTATCAGTAAAATCTTTTCTATCGTTTCTACCAGTCTCTCCAGGATTTTTGTACCATTCAAATACTTTAACCGGACAACTAAGTAGACATATTCCATCGGCAATGCACGAGTCCCAGTCTACTGCCACATAAGTTCCATGCACTCCAATAGGCGTTATTTTTTCGCCATTTGATTTGTAATCTGTGACTACCTTTGGATCTGATGCCGCCTCTGCAAGGCGTCCAGGACCCCAGACAAGATGATAACCCTCACTTAGAGGATCCTTGAACTTTTCAATCACCTTATGATTTGCAGGAAAATTGGGATCTATCGGCACAACATTGCAGAATATTTCTAGTTATTTAAAGTGTATACAAGATAAATTCATATCTTTCAGAAATCGGATGTAACCAGTGGGAATTTTCAAGTATGACATATACCGTAGTCCTAACGTAGGCATTTATGCAAAGTGTAACGATAGTTTTGTCTTTATTCCAAACGGTTTTGCAATAACAAAAGCTGAAAACTTGTGTGAATTTCTAAAAACTAAACATGTCTTTACGTCAGTTGCAAATACCAGACTTCTTGGTGTCCTGATGGTAGTAAACAACAATGGCATACTTTTACCGCGGAACTCTCTTGAAGAAGAAGTTGTTCATCTAAAAAAATCAACCGGCCTCAATGTGGATGTTCTTGATACAAAACACACGGCTCTCGGTAATCTGATATGTGCGAACGATAAAGGCGGTATCATGTCACCTCTCATACCTCCAGAATATGTGAAAAAAGTTGAGGATGTTCTTGGAATTGAAGTGATAAGAAAGAGAATTGCAGGATATCATCAGACTGGAGCCATGGCAGTTGTGACATCACATGGCGGAATTATACATCCTTCAGCAGAAGAAGACGAGATTAGAGCAGTATCTCAAGTACTTGGAGTAGATTTGGAACCTGCTACCATAAACGGTGGAAGCCCTTTTGTTGCTTCAGGCATACTTGCAAATAACAGCTCTTTAGTAGTTGGTACTCTTACAAATGGTCCAGAGCTTGTGATGCTTACAAAAGCTTTCAGAATAGAAGATTAACTCGTGGGTTACTTAAAAGAGAATCGAGTTTAACTTGTTTTTCAGAGCCATCATTCATGTTACGAATTACAACAGATCCTTCACTATATTCCTTAGGGGCAACTATTATGACATATTTAGAATCTGATGCCAAGTCCATCTGTTTTCGAAGTGATTTTCCTGCAAGATCAACTTCAGCAGGAATGCCTCTTAGTCTTAAACCGGATGCAGTATTAATGGCAATTTTTTTCATTTCATCATTGACAAATGCAACCCAGACGCATTCGTTGATTGACAGACTTGTAATTCCTTGTTTTTCAAGGGAATGCATTATGCGTTCTACCCCACCCGCTGCACCAGTTGCACCCATGTCAGTTCTTCCAAATGCTTTAGTAAGCGTATCATAACGTCCACCTCCGACCAGTGCTCCAAGGTCTGAGCTGCTATCAAATATCTCAAAGACAATTCCGGAATAATAATCAAGCCCACGTACAATGCCAAAGTTTACTCTGGCATTTTCCACTCCTCTGTTTTTCAGTGATTCAAAGAGATGTAGGATCTTATCCCAGTTTTTGAGGCTGGCAACATCAATTTGTTTTTCAATGTCTTGAGGAGTTCCCTTGATTTGAGAAAATTCTAATGCCTTCGCTAGATCATTTGCAGAGTATCCTTTTTCTTGGTATTCTTTGATTATTTCCTGTTTTCTTTTCTTTTGTATCTTGTCTACAGCTCGCAAAATATCTCCTATTACCTCATGAGAGTCTGTCTTGAAGATATTTTTTACATATGACTCTATAAGACCTCGATCACATATCTCAATCGTAATATTTTGTAATTTTAGGTTCGAGAAAAACTTGGATGCAAAATCTATGATTTCTGCATCAGATTCAGTGTTTGGTTCACCATAAATCTCCACATCCCATTGATGAAAGAATCTGTATCGTCCTTTTTGTGGTTCATCGTATCTCCATACTCCTCCAAAGGTGGAAAACTTGGCAGGGAGCCTCATTGATTTTTGCGATACTGCGTATCTTGTAAGACCTATAGTAAAGTCAAATCGAAGGGCAATCTCTCGTTCACCTTTGTCCTTAAAGTAGTAAATTTCATTTTTTATAGAAGGTCCGCTTTTAGTTTCAATTACTGAGACAAGCTCTATCGGAGAAGGTTCCATGAATTGAAATCCAAATAGTTTGGAGGTTTCTATGAATTTCTGTCTCACATATTCAAGAGCGGTAGACTCTTTGGGTTCTATATCTCGCATCCCACGTGGTAAGTCCAAATTCAAGACTCATTCTTTTTCTAAAGCATTTAGACTTTATTATTTGCAAGAAAATACATGATAAATTAATAACGTAAGTGAACCCTAGCAAAGGTCATGACATATCGATATTTGGAGCACATGACAGATGCCTTCATCGAAGTGACAGGGGAGACTTTGGAAAAAGCCTTTGAGACTGCAGGAATAGCAGTTGTAGACACCATTATCGATATCAAATCGGTTCAGGAAAAGAAAGAAAGAAAAATTGAGATAAAAGCAGCTGAGCTGTATGATTTGCTTTATACTTGGCTTGAAGAGATCATCATACTTACAATAACAGAGGGTTTCGCTGCAGCGACCTTTCAGGTACAAATAACGAAATCAGATCAATACGTGTTAAATGCCACAGTTAGAGGAGAAGAGCTGAACTTTGAAAGGCATCACTTTAAACTTGAGATAAAGGCTCCAACCTTTCATTTAATGGAAATAAGACAAGAAAAACCAGTTGTTATGAGATTTCTCCTTGACCTCTAGTAGAAATTAAATATCGTTCGAGTTTATTTTATCAAGTTGGTAGACGAAGAAATAGAGAAGATAATGAAAAGGAAGTTGGCAGAGATGACTTCTCATAAAGAGCAAGAAATTTTGGAACTAAATGATTTAAATTTTGATAATGGTATAGCTGGCGATATTCCGGTAATAGTAGACTTTTGGGCTACATGGTGTGGGCCTTGTCAGTTTATGCTGCCAATATTTACTAGGATGGCAAAAAAATACAAGAGCGTTAGGTTTGCCCGGGTAAATGTGGACGAGGCGCAGGGAATTTCTCAAAGATATCAGGTATATGCAATACCCACATTCCTTGTCTTTAAGGCTGGAAAACTTGTTGATAAGGCGGTTGGAGCAATAGGTGAGCCTGGTTTACACATGCTAGCTCAGAAATATTCTCAATAGCCATAAGCTGGGTCTAATTTTCTCTGAATCTCTACAATTTCTTTTAGAGTTTGAAATTCTTCTGGGTTTAGCTTGTGCGAGAATTGCTTGAGTAGGAGTTTTGCCTCACGTGACGATGGTAATGAATAGAACACTTCTTCTTCTGAGACTTGCCTACCAACTGTAACGTTCTGGATTGACATTGCGATTTCCTGACCTTTTTTGGCAGAATCAATATTCTTCCCGCTGTCTTGAAGTTGATGTACAATTCCAATTTTTCTTCCGCTCACATTCATTATTGGAATTTTTTGTCTCAGTGTTCCTACATCCACACGCACTCCAAAAACTGCTGGGTTACTTTTTCTAAATACGTATCCTTTGAGAAAGGTCACTTTGGAAATTGGAGTAAGTTCTTGAAATACAGCATTTTCTTCATTGGCTGTATCCTCTTGTACCCATTGGACATAATTATCAATTAGACTGTATATCACTTGGTCGTGGAAAATTCTGATATGGTTTGCATCTGCTTCTTCTTGCGCGTCCTGCAATATTTTTACATTAAAGGCAATTACTACTCCAAGGTGTCTATCATTTTCCTTTATTGCTTGAGCCTCTACGACATCTCGCCTTGTGACAGGACCAATGTCTGCCATAGATACAGGGACATTTTGCCGCTTTAACATATCAGTAATAGCTTCAAGAGAACCAATTGTGTCACACTTTAAGATCACGCCCTTTTTGTCAGTTTTGACAAAAACTGATTTCATCTCAGATTCAATTGATTTTCTAAATTCCTCAATCTTAGATTCGTCGTCAGATGCATAGATGGGGCTTCCAGGCAATACCCCCTCCAAATCTGGCGATGCAATCTTTATTCCTGCAGCTGCATAGACTTCATTTACCGGTCTGAATTTGTCTCGTGGGTCACGCATCTCGTCTAGTGGCTTTGGTAACAGGATTGCTTTTGGTTTTGTTATAATTGTGGAATCTCTCTTGGCAAGAATTATCGAATCAGTCTTTCGAAGCGTACCATCAATTAAGATGACGTTAGCAGTAACTCCAAGGCCTACTTCTTCTTTTACCTCAAGAACTATTCCTCGTGTTGATTTTTCTGACTGTTCAAGTTTCTTTTGCATATATTGTTGTGTTAATCCAACAAGGACTGCCAGTAGTTCTGGAATTCCTTCACCTGATCTTGCGCTGACTGGTACAATTGAAACCTCTTTTGCAAAATCTTTAACTCTGTAAAATGCCTCTGAACTAAAACCAAGTATGGATAATGTTCCTACAACGTTATACAGTAGTTCGTCAAGTGCAGTCTGCACCGTAGGCTCTTGTTCTTTTAGTGTTTGTGTAATAAATTGGGTCTTCGGATTTTTTTTCCAACCAGAGATCATATCCACCTTATTTAGCGCAATCACAAACGGAACCTTTCTACTCTGCAATATTTTCAGACTTTCATTTGTCTGAGGTTGAAATCCTCGATTCACATCAACTACTAAGATTGCAATATCTGCAGCAGAGCCTCCTCTTGCTCGCAGGTTTGTAAAAATTTCGTGTCCTGGGGTATCAATTACAAGCAAACCTGGAATCTCTTGCTTTCCTCCCGCCATCTTTGCAAATAGAGGTCCACAAGAGTTTTTGATTGCTTCAGTTGGCAGAAAACTCGCACCGATGTGTTGCGTTATTCCTCCCGCTTCTCGTGCTTGAACTCCTGTGCCCCTGATTTTGTCTAATAATGAAGTCTTACCAGAGTCTACGTGACCTAAAACTGCCACTATCGGCTGTCGTATCTGCAACCACTTTCACTTGAATATTACAGCTACCTCTTTTTCAAAACTTTCCTTAGAATCGGAGGCATGAATTATGTTATCTGATATTCCAAGTCCAAAGTCTCCTCTAATTGTGCCAGGAGAAGCCTCAAAAGATTTTGTAGAGCCTATCATTAGTCTAGTTGTTGCAATTGCATTATTTCCTTCTATTACTGCTGCAACAACTCTGCCTGATGTGATAAAGGAAACAAGTTCTCCAAAGAAGGGCTTTGTGTTGTGTACAGAATAAAATTCCTCCGCCATCTGTTTTGTAAAGGTAAACATTTTTAGCTTGACAATGTTAAAACCCTTCTTTTCAAATCTGGCAATAATTTCTCCAGTTAATTTTCTTTCTACGCCGTCGGGTTTTACTATAAATAATGTTTGTTCGGTCATTTTACTTTTTGACCCTAATTCCGCCCTTGACATACTTGTTTGTCCATTTGAGTCTTCTAGGATCTCTTTTTAGAACAAGCATGTTCTTTTTGCATTTTGAAGAACAGAACCAAAATACTGTACCGTCATTTTTTACAAGCATTGTACCAGAACCCTTGGCTACAGGTCTGTTGCAAAAGCTGCATGGTTTAACTAGAACGCTCATTTTCTGATCACTTTATCTTCCTTGCTTCTCGCTCTGTTTCGCGTAACATTAGGATATCTGACATACGGACTGAGCCCTTGACATTTCTGGTAAGAATTCTTCCCTTGTCCTTTCCTTCCAGTATCTTTACTCTTACTTGGATTACTTCACCTGCAATGCCTGTTCGGCCAACAATTTGTATTACTTCGGCAGGAGTCGGAACCTCTGTGCTCATTTGCTAGCTTGACCACCTTTAATCTGCGACAGTGATGCAACAATTTGGTCAACAATGTGTTGAGCATCTCCTGAATCTATAATCGCAGCAGCTGCAGATGTAACATCAATTCCCAATGCTTTGCCCAATTCTTGTCTGCTTGGCACAAAAGCATATGCTATGTTGTGCTCCTCGCAGAGTATTGGCAAATGTGCTACTACCTCTGGTGGTTCCACATCTTCAGCTATAACTACGAGCTTGCTTACTCCTCGCTCGATTGCTTTTGTAACTTCGTTTGTTCCTTTCTTTACTTTACCACTTTGATAGGCAACCCTTACTGCTTCATAGATAGGGCTTACCAAGTCAGCTGGGACTTGAAACTTTACGTAATAAGCCTTAGCCACATGTATCACCCAATGGGATCATTTCCATTCCTTGAGTGCTTTTAATTGGTTTTAAAAGTGTTATCTGCCAGCTGCTCGCTTAATTTTTGACATGTATTTATCAAAGATTTGCTCAAGTTTATCTTCAGAATTAGATTCTGCATATATTCTTGCTATTGGTTCAGTTCCACTGAGTCTTACCATGACCCAGCTTGATCTATCAAGAAACAACTTGATTCCATCGGTAAGATCCTTTTTGTAAGGTTCGTTTTTGAGGCTACGCAATATTTTTTTAAATTCATTTTTTGAGCACTCGATCTTGCCTTTTGTGGTAAATGATTGAGGTAAGCTAGTCATCTCTTCTGATAACGTATTAGTTGTTTTTGACAAAAGATCCAATGCAAGTGCGAGTGTCATTGCTCCATCTCTTACTTGATTGTGTTTTCCATACATGAACCCGCCGTTTTCTTCAAAACCAATTATTGCTTTCTCTTGAACCATCTTGCGTGATACCTCGACACTGCCAACCTTTGTTCTCAATACAATCGAGCCTGTTCTTTCTGCAATTTGTTCGATTGCGGAAGTAGAGTTGATTGTAGTAACAACCTTTGATCCTGGATGCTCATCCAAGATGAATCGTGATATGAGAAGAGCGGATCTATCTCCAGTCAAAATCTTTCCTTGGTTGTCACAAAAGATACTTCTATCGCCATCTCCATCAAATGCAATTCCAAGATCTGATCCAGATCGTATCACTGCGCGAGAAAGATTCCCTAGGTTCTGAGGGGTAGGTTCAGAACCTCTTCCCGGAAATTTTCCGTCAATTTTTTCATTTATTGTGATGATATTACAGCCAAGTTCCTTGCACAGAAGTGGTGCAGTTGTTGCTTGTGCTCCGTTGCCAAGATCAAGTACAACTTTGAATCTCTTTTTTCTTATTCTCTTGGAATTTACTTTGGATTTTATTCCATCAAGATACATTCGTATAACACGATCATCATATCCTATAACTCCAGGTTTTTTTGAAGAGTTCCATCTTTTTTTAAAATAAATTGTTTCTACTTTGAGCTCATCTTGGCGTGAGATTTCAACTCCATCACTTGCAGTGGGCTTGAGTCCATTGTATTCTGGAGGATTATGTGAAGCAGTGATCATTATTCCTCCACCATATCCAAGTTTTTTTGTAGCAAATTGCAGACAAGGTGTTGGTACTAGTCCGCAAAGCATAGAATCAAGTCCTAGTGCACCAAGGGAGGAGCATACTATTTTGGACAGTATCTTGCTGGAATCTCTCCCATCGTATCCTACAAGTATCGGGCCTTTCTTGAAAAAAGTTCCAATCGATGAGGTAATATCAGATACAAAATCAAGTGTCAGTCCGTCTCCAAAGACTCCTCTGACTCCATTAGTTCCAAATAATCTTGCCATTCGTACCATCAACAATAGATAAATTTGTCTTAAAAGTCATGGTGCATGCGGGAGTTGCCAAGCCTGGTCAAAGGCGCAGGGCTTAGGACCCTGTCTTT
>JAWOLM010000125.1:0-3413 GCA_033853455.1 Nitrosotalea sp.
TTATGTCAAGAACCCTAACACTCTTGTCTCTAATCTCCGATCTTAGAGTATCGGCATCGATTATTATTCTCGTGGTTTTTTCTTTGCTCAAGCAGCACATTCGCCCCTTCCAGTTCTTGCATGGTAGCTTCCATCGTTTCCATAGTCAACATAAAAGTCTGGTTCTTGTTCGATTGTGGGGGGCGCCACAACAGGTTTTAGTAATTCTTTGATATCGTTAATTGATTTCACCTTATGTCCTCCATTTCCTTCTATTACATTATGAATCCACTTGTCCAAAGTTTCACCAGATCGTTTATCTGACTTGAATATCTCAATTATTTTCAAGATTGCAGGAATCACTCTTTTTGCTGGAACCTTTACCGTTGTTAGTCCTAGCATTGATTTCTCGTCAGCTCTCCCACCTAACAACATCGTATATAATGGATACATGTCTTTTCCAAGTCTTCCGCCGCCACCATAAAATCCAATTGTGGCAATTTCATGTTGACCACATGAGTTTGGGCATCCACTTATCTTAATTGTGGAATCTCTAAGATCATCATCCTCATCAAGTTTCTTCTCAAGGAATTTCCTCTGTACTTCTTTTGCTAACCTGTGCGAGTTGGTTAGTGCCAAGTTGCATGATGTAGTTCCTGAACAACCTACAACTGATGCCATGGTTAGCGCTCCAGGATTTGCAAGGCCAACATCTAACAATGCCGCATAAAGTTTTGGAAGATCCTCATTTTTTACCCATCTAAACACAATATCTTGTGCAAATCCATTTCTAACTCTGCCTTCTGCAGAAAACTCATGTGCCATCTCAGCCACTGCACGTAGTTGACTCGCGGTAATATCTCCCGATTCCAATGTGATGAATGCACTACTATACCCAGTCTGCTTCTGCTTAATGGTGTTTGTTTTGAGCCATCTTGATAGCCCTTGTGGAACAGAAGGCAATTCAGAAGTTATTGAGATTTTTCGTAAAACCTCAGGCGTCTTGTCAAGATCAAGTTTTACAACAACAGATTGGACAAGCTTTACCATAGCTCTTTCTTTTAGTATAAGACCTTGAAACTTGTCCCATCCAAGTTCATTGACGAGATATCGCATTCTGTTACGTGCCATGTTCTCACGATTTCCCAGCCTATCATAAATTCGGATTACTGCAATTATCGTATACAAAAGATCTGCTTCTGGTGTGAAGGGTTCAAGTTGATGTCCTACAAACGACTGTGCTCCTAGTCCCCCTCCAAGAAAGACCTTGAATCCATTATCTAACTTTCCGTTAATTTCCATTCGTTGCGGTATCAGTCCAACATCTACAATTCTTGCCATTCCATGTTTTTCACAGCAAGTATAGTTTATCTTGAATTTTCTTGGGAGAGATTGATTCATTGCGTTGCGAAGAAGAAATTTTGCAGTAGCCAATGCATATGGAGTAGGATCAAATATCTCATCTGGACATACACCTGCAAGCGGACTGCACATTACATTTCTTACGCTGTTTCCACATGCTTCTCTTGACGTCAATCCAATTTCTGCAAGACCCCTCATAACTTCAGATACGTCTTCCAGCGCAATCCAGTGAAGTTGGAAATTCTGCCTTGTTGAAACATGTGCGCTTCCAATAGAAAACGATTCACTCAAGTCGGCAATTTTTTCTAGTTGTTCTGGATATACTTCACCAGCTGGAATTTTGATGCGCACCATACTGTAATTATCAGTCATTCTGCTGCCATATGCCCCATGTTGAAGTCTGAATCTTCTCATTTCATCGCTCGTAACTTTTCCTTGTCTGAATAGTTTCACCATTTCTGCAAATTTCTCAGCCTCATCTAGACGGCCCCATTGTATCTTGGGCTTGGGCAAATTATCAGGTTTGGACTGAGAAAGGCTGGTCTTACTCAAGTATTGATAGCTACTCTTCGGAGCGCATATAAATTTTAAAATTGACGCTAGATACGTAGCTTACCAAAGATCTCATGGCAAGATTTTCCTCCTTACCATATATGAGATTAGTTGTAAAAACCACCAAATAAACCAGAAAAGAGTTAAATGAAGACCGGCAAGAAAAAATTGCGTGACGGATAAGATCAAGGTCGCAATTGCCGGAGTTGGCAATATGGCTTTAACCCTAGTAAGAGGATTTGAATTTTATAAAAATTCAGTTGAGGGACTTTGGCATCCAAAAATTAGTGGTTTGACATTAAATGATATAATAATCGTTGCAGTTTTTGATATCGATTCTGCTAAAGTCGGAAAAAAATTGGGTGATCTTGTCACCGATAAAAAAACTTCATTTTCAGATCTTTCAATTCAACCGGGATTAATGTTGGATGTAGCCCCATCACATATTGGTAAAAACGGAAAGGAAAAATCGGTGAGCTATGATGAGTTTGTAAAATCACTTGTTGCAGTGAAGCCAGATTTTCTTGTCAATGTGATTTCATCTGGTCTTGATAAGACATCTGAAAAATATGCAGAAGCTGCACTTGGTGCAGGATGTTCTTTCATTAACGCGACATCTACCAAAACAGTTACTGACAAGACAAGAAAGGCATTTGAGGCAAAAGGATTAATGATGTTAGGAGATGACATGATGAGTCAATTTGGTGGAACTGCATTTCACCGAGGAATGATTGACTTCATGACAAAGAGAGGGATCAAGGTGCAAAAGGCATATCAACTTGATGTTGGGGGAAATCAAGACACATTAAATACCATGGCTGAGGAAATCAGAGAAAGAAAGCGTAAGATAAAGACTGAATCCATCGCAATCGAATCTCCTTATCCTTTCAGATCTACCGCCGGCACCACAGAATATGCAGAACAACTTGGAGACTCCAGAGTCAGTTATTATTGGATGGAAGCCAAGGGATTTCTTGGTTCTGCCATAGAGATGGATCTTGCACTTCGAACAAATGACAGTACAAATGGTTGTAATGTTTTGGTCGATATTCTGCGAGCAGGAAAGGCGTCGCTTGCAAAAAAGGATCTTGGAAAAACAGATGTTATTTCCGCCTATGCGTTCAAGAGCCCTGCAAAAAAAATGCACATCATGGAATGCATCAGGTTATTTGAGGATGCTTTTGCAAACTGAGCAAACTATTAATGTACTCCAAGAAGGATAATTTTATGCAAAAAAGTATTGAAACAGGAGCGCCCAAAATCTTTGCAGATGTAGACGAAAAGGAGATCACACGTGCAATTGCCGATGAATTCCATTCAGTACTTGTTGATAGAGCAGATTCAGACGTCATAATAATCGGAGCTGGTCCAGCTGGTTTAACTGCAGGTAGAGAACTTGCATCGATGGGATTTAAGACACTTGTAATAGAACAAAACAACTATCTTGGCGGCGGGTACTGGCTAGGAGGTTACATGATGAATCCAGTAACGGTGAGAGCTCCAGCTCAAAAAATCTGGGA
>JAWOLM010000126.1:0-3652 GCA_033853455.1 Nitrosotalea sp.
GATCTTAACAAAAAAAAATGGTTGTAAACCCTTAATATGGCTACACATAGCCCGATATTTGTGGGCCTGTAGCTCAGCATGGATAGAGTGCTGGACTTCTAATCCAGTGGTCAAGAGATCGAAGCTCTTCGGGCCCGCTTAATCTGTTTTGATGCATTCTATGAGTTAAGATGTTGTAGGAGTAGGCACACTTGCAAAATACTTTCTAACGTTTGGTTTGAACAAGTACAACAAGATGCTTCCATTAATTATGAAATTCCACGCATCTACCACATTAAACAACACAACTATAACAACAAAGATTCCTATGCTAACGCTTGTAAATACTATCATTCCCTTCCTTGCCCATGAATCTCCTTTAAGCAATCCATATGCTGTAAAGATAGAAGCGACGCCCAAGGCAAATATCACCATTCCCACATCATAAATGACCGAGGTTGCGAGATATTGGGGCAGCTTTACCTGCATACCCATTATCCCATATTGTGGAATCATTTGAGTTGGAGCAGAGAAGGATAAGATTGAGCCAGTGACAAGCATCAGTATTCCTGCCACTACAGATGTGGCGCTTAGAACTGTAACTCCAGAGGGACGTCTTTCCATTTATGTTTGTAGGAGCGTTTTGATTTATTAGGACATTTTAGAATATCAATATTGAAAATTGAATTCCGATGTTAAATATTGCCATTAGAAAATTAACATACCACAATTTATTATTGCCAATCAATAGATTTGCAACATGAAAGATATTGAATTAAAGCTCGAAAACCTAAACATAAAACCACATGAAATAATCAAGGCTAGAATACAAGTCAATTATCCCGGCAGGTATGACGGTGTGGTTGTAAATACACAGATACTAAATTCTAACCAGCTTATTGTTTACAGATCATATAACAATAAGACAATCTCGCAGAATGTCTCACGACTTTTTATTAATAGGAATGACATGCCACAAAACGCTGCAGAGTTTACTGCCTCGATTGAATTTGAGCCAAAAGAAACTCATGAAGTAAAGTTTAGGGCGTCAATAATACAAGAGCATAAAGAGATAGAAAGCGACATTCTTTTTGCAAAACTAACTGTCTAGTAATTTTTATAATTTTGCTATGAAGTGAGTGCTCCGTGAACGATGTCGATCTCACCTTTCATCCATGGATGTGGATCACAGTGGTATGTAATTTGGGCTTCTTGTGTAAATAGAAATTGGTATGTTTTTCCAGGCAGTATTACGCCATTAGAACCGAAATCACCACTGTAAAGGTCCTTGAAGGGCTTGTCAGGTGTTACCGTATGTGCCGCTGAATCACTAGTATTTTTCCACACTACTAGATTGCTTACGCCAAGTTGGCCATCCACCTTTTTCGGCACAAAGTTCTGTTGTTGCTGAGGGTTTTCAGCTCCTGGAACAATGGTTATCTTTGTTGTTTCACCGGGATGCAATACCTTATCTGGAATGATTGGCTTTGCGTTGAATTCTGGAATGAAAAATTGTTGATAATACGATATTCCGATAGCTGCTCCTACTATAACTGCGATTAGTGCTATTCCATATGCATGACTTGATGTAGGAACGCTCAACTAGTCGTTTCATCTTTTTATTAGTCTTATAAAGTTATACAAGAAGGTCCGAAAGATTTAGGGATTTTTAAGATCAAACTTTCCAACAACTGGATCTTTCAAGTTTTCCAGTCCTGCCGCTTTTATCTCTGGCGCGGCTTCTTGCAGTTTAGGCGATGGGATTTTTCCAGGCTCCTCTTTTGGCGGAACTTTTCCTGATGGCGCCGGCCCCTCCAATGGTTTTGGAGACTCTGCTTCTGGTTGTGGAGGAGGTTGCGGTGCCTTCTTTGCTTCGTTTAGTCCATGCCTATAGAGATGGAATAGCCCAGCAAACACCATCAGACCTAATCCTACCAGGAATAATGAAAAGTTCTTCATGCCAGCAAGCGCTGCGTTGTAGGCTGCGATATTGATGTATACTTGGAATATCAAGAGTGCAATAATTAACCAGTTTATCCATTTTCCTGAGAAGTTTATCTGTGCCGATTTATGAGGTCTTTTTGATGCAGCTAATTTTGCCTTTCTTTCTGCTTCCTTGGCAAGCAATATCATCATGTATGAGAATCCAAAGCCTATCGGTACAAGCAGCAACATTATCAGATAGAAGAATACAGGATCTATCACAAGCCTAGCAACTAGCGGTTTTGTGGTATCCGGAGTAATGTAGAATCCCCAATAGGTAGTAACCATGACTTGAGTTATACCAGTGATTCCAAAGGCTGTAATAATCGGCCTATCTTTCCAAGAGAACTTTTTGTATCTATCAATAAACGGAGTCATGGCTATAGCTACAATGAATATTCCAGGCCACAAGACTCCTGTCACAAACTTGTCATACTGCGTCCTTAGGAATGCATAGATTCCTGTTAGATACCATTCGGGCACAGTGATACCTGGTGGTACTGTTGGTTGGAATTTTGAACCAAGGTCTACCGGAAAGACACCTCCTGTGATAAAGATGGCTCCTGAGATTGCCATAACCATAGGAACGTCAAACACTAAGAATCTTGGAAGGTGTACCGCCATCAGTCCCAGCATTACAATTGGTAGAACAAATACATGCAATGTGTAAAATCGCAGAATAAAGTCTGCAAATCCAGAACCAAACATTGCATCGCGTATAGTCGGTCCCACTACAGGCATGGAGTTTGTAAGCGAAGCCGCAATGCTAATTGCAAGTTCTGCACGTTCACTGAAAATAATATCATATCCTGTAAATGCTTCTAGAATGGTTACTGTACCCAGTACGACTCCTGTTACCCATATGATCTCATTTCTAATTTTGTATCTTCCACTAAAGTACTGATAATACATGTGAAGCACTGCAAGTAAAACCATCGCGTTTGATGCATGATAGTGAATATTTCTAATCATAAACCCGTATGGAACAGTATTATTGATTTTGGCGACACTATCCCACGCCCTATCCAAAATGGGTTCATAATAAAACATCAACAATGCACCGGAAACTCCAAGGATGATGAATGTGACAAAAGTTAGCATTCCTAGGAATCCAAATGGGCTTACAAATCTAGCAGGGAAAGAGAACTTTGTTCCTATGAATACAGTTCTCTCTAATCCATCCCATATCCAGTAACAGAAATCAACAAATCCGTTTCTACGCTTTAAGGAAACGACCATATCCTACTACTCCATTTTCGTTAGTGTTCCACACAGCTGGTTTGATCCACAAGTCACCCTTCTCATCTGCTTCAAGAAAGAGTGTTGCTAAAACGTTTGATGGCGGAGCTTGAAGCGACGCAGGCCCTGCAAATGCCTTACCAGTTAATGGATTATACATGCTACCATGACAGGGGCATTCTCCTCTTTTTCTACCCTCTTGCGGCCAATATTTCCATAAACACCATAAATGTAAACACACCATACTATAAACACGAAAAGCGCTAACATCTTCTGCATCACCACCCAATTCTGAGGGCAGTCTGATAAATTGCCATTTTTTAAATGCCTCTTGATCAAGGACTGGGTCTCCACTGGAAGGATATGTTATGACCTCAGAGCTGTTTTTAGGAAAAGTCTTGACATTTGCCACTGTTCCATCCGGTAGTACTACCTGAACTTTGGCAGGTAC
>JAWOLM010000127.1:0-3240 GCA_033853455.1 Nitrosotalea sp.
GCTCAGGCGATAGCTGCACTTGCATATGGTACTAGATCAATTCCCAAAGTAGACAAGATAGTGGGTCCTGGGGGAATGTTTGTGACACTTGCAAAATCTATTCTAAGTGATGTTGTTTCAATTGACATGATTGCAGGTCCAACAGAGCTTGCGATTATTGCAGACTCGTCAGCAGACCCAACCCTTGTTGCAGTTGATTTGATATCTCAAGCAGAGCACAGTACAGACACTAGGTGTTGCCTAATAACAAACTCGAAATCTCTAAAGGATAATGTGATAAAGTCACTTGCAAAAAAGATTGAGCGTATACCAAGATCTGATATCGTAAGGCAAAGTCTCAAAAAAAATGGATTTATTGCAGTCTGCAAGACTGAGGCCCAGATGGTAGAACTTGCAAACAAGCTTGCCCCAGAGCACTTGCAAGTAATGACAAGAAACTCACAAAAAATAGCCCAAAAGATGAGGTCTGCAGGTCTTGTGCTTGTAGGGCATGATACCCCTTCTGCTGCAAGCGACTATCTTTTAGGCTCTGATCACGTATTGCCGACGAATAGATTCGGAAGGACAAGGGGTTCACTTGGCGTACTGGATTTCATGAAGCTGCAAACTTCGGTAGAGTCATCTAGAAAAACCCTTGAGAAGATATCCAAATACATGAAAGCCTTCACAGATGCAGAAGGACTTCCAAACCACTACGAGGCAGTAAGGAGTAGAATATGAAAAAAGCATGGTTTGAAAAAAAGATAGAAAACCTATCCAAGCTGAGTGGTTACAAAAAGCCTGAAAAATATTCAAATGTAATCAAGCTTGATTCTAATGAAAATTATGCAGTAGACGTCTCATTTTTCCAAGATTTACTAAACCAAATCAAAGAAAAAACTGACGTAAGAGAATATCCGCTTGGCGGAGTAGAAAGGCTCGTCGGAGCACTTGCAGATTATGTAAAGATGCCAAAGGAAATGATAGCTATTGGAAATGGTTCTGATCAAATAATTGACTTGGTTCTTGGAAATATAGCGTCAAAGGAAACAAGAATACTGACATCTGAACCTACCTTTGGATTTTTTGAAGAAAGATGCAAGTTGTATGAAATTCCAACTATCAAGATCCAATTTGATAAAGAAATGAGTTTGAGTCTTGATGACTTTCTTATCAATTCCAAAAAGTCAGATATATTGTATCTTGACTCTCCAAACAATCCTACTGGATTTCAGTTCCAAAAAAAGCAACTTGAAAAACTGGTCCAGTCGTTTAACGGCCTTGTAATAATTGATGAGGCCTATGTAGAGTTTGCAGATTATTCAATTGTTGAGATGACAAAAAAAATGAGCAACTTACTAGTTCTACGAACACTTTCAAAGTCATTTGGACTTGCAGGACTGCGAATAGGCTATGTTGTGGCTAACAAGAAAACAATAGATGCTTTTTCAAGAGTTATTCAGTATCCATACCCTCTTAATACCATCGCAATAGAGGCAGGAATTCTTGCGTTAAAGAAATCAAGATACTTTGCAGACGTTATCTCGCTTGTAAAAAAAGAACGCCAGCGTATTATTGGCAAGCTCAGAGAGATGAAAGTTTTTACCGTATTTGATTCCCAAGCAAACTTTGTCTTGTTTGCAGCAGGCGGTACAAGTAAGAGAATCCACAAGGCGCTTATAGAGCAAGGCATAGTGATTAAAAATCTTGGAACCGTCGGCAAGCATGATGGATGTCTAAGAGTTACAGTAGGCACTCCAGAGATGAATTCAAGATTCCTAACTGCGATACGTGATTTGTTGAATTGACCATAAAAAAAATGGATGATGGCATATACATAGATGCCCAAAAGATA
Source organism: Nitrosotalea sp. (assembly GCA_033853455.1). Classification (GTDB taxonomy): domain Archaea; phylum Thermoproteota; class Nitrososphaeria; order Nitrososphaerales; family Nitrosopumilaceae; genus Nitrosotalea. The sequence goes on from JAWOLM010000127.1 coordinate 1,835, forward strand.
GACAAGATAAAGAAACTAGACGCCATAATATTTGATTGCGACGGTGTACTAATCGATGTTTCAAACTCTTATGATCTAGCAATAAAGAAAACCGTAGATTTTATCACAAACAAGTTTGCTTCAATAAAGACACTAGTCACAACAGAAATGATAGACGACTTCAAAAGGACGGGAGGATTCAATGACGAAGTTGATGTAACATACGCATTGATACTTGTTGCAGTTGTATCACAAAAAAGTGGTAAAAGTTTTTCCGACCTTGTTTCTGAAGTAGCAAAAAAAGCGGATGCAACAGGAATAGTCTCCGTTGAAAAATACCTTGACTCACAAAAAATAGATCTATCTGAAATTAAAAAAATACTCAACTACCCGTCAAAAAGATCAGAGAACCTGCTTTCCTCAATCTTTGATGAAGTGTTTTATGGAACAAATTTGTACACCAAACTCTACAAAAGACCTCCAAAGTTCTTTGATGGGACAGGGTTGATAGAAAATGATGTGGTACTTGTAACAAAGAACCTACTTGACGAACTACACAAGAGATTCGACAAAAAGATTGCAATTGTTACAGGAAGAGGAGCAGTTTCAGCAGGCCACTCTTTGAAAAAATTGGTTGATGAGTTCAATTTAGAAAATTCTAGGTTTCTCGAAGATGAACCTCGTGAGTTGGCAAAACCAAACCCACAACCACTCTTATCATCAATTAAAGGAATGGGTGCCTCATGTTCGTTGTATGTGGGAGATTCGATGGAAGATTACATCATGGCACGCAAGGCAGACGAATCTGGAAACCCTACCCTATTTTGTGGCATATATGGAACAAGCAAGGACCAGCAGGCCAAGAAGACTTTCTTCGAGCAAAAGGGTGCTGACTTAATCCTAGAATCAATTCACTTGCTTTCGAAGACATTAAATCTAGTCAGGGCATAAGCCACTTCTCTCTAAGGGGATTCCATGAAATCTAGGACAGGCCAAATTACCAGAAAAACAAAGGAGACGGAAGTCTCGATATCAGTTAACCTTGATGGTAGCGGTAAGATTTCTGTAAAGACAGGCCTGCCATTTCTTGATCACTTGGTTACCTCCTTTGCAAAACACGCAATGTTTGACCTTAAGCTCAGTGCAGTATCAAAAGACGGCATAGATCATCACCTAGTTGAAGACACTGCAATTGCACTAGGTAGTGTCATCGATGAATCGCTTGGAAATAGGTCAGGAATCACACGCTTTGGATATGCATCAGTGCCCATGGATGAATCTCTTGCAGATGCATCCCTTGATCTTGTAAAAAGGCAATATCACAGAATCAACCTTTCAATATCTAGAGATAAAATCGAAGAAATTTCCAAAGAAGACCTGGAGCACTTTTTCAGATCTCTTGCTCAGAGTCTGAACATGTGTGCTCA
>JAWOLM010000128.1:0-5571 GCA_033853455.1 Nitrosotalea sp.
GCAAACTTTTCTTGGTCAGAAGGATCAATTACTACCAGATTTAGTGTAGAGCTTGGCGTGCCAGAAATACTGAGTACAGGCTTGTTAACAATTTGATAATTCAGTCTGTCTAAATGAGCGCTTAATATTTGAACAGGTTCGACACCCACTCCGATGTCTAAAACTACTTGGTCGCTTCCTTGCGTTGCAGTGATAACATAGGTTCCTGTAACAGCAGTGTCACTTAACTGATACGTTGTTGAAATTTTTCCATCCGCTGTGACGTTAACGTCTTTTGCAAAGACTTGATTTCCAGTTTGGTCGACTATTACAATAGAAACTGGCAGATTGGAGATGGACGTCCCGTTTATCACTACAGTATTTCCCGGATCGTATCTTTTTTGGGATGTCTGAATTGTAAATTGATGAGCACTAACGACGGTATACTCTTTACTGGCCTGGCTTTTTCCTTCAGAAACCGATATCATGTATTTTCCAAATTGTGTATCATTTGGAATTATTCGTGAAGCAGAATATTTTCCATCATTATCAGTATTCGCTGTAAATGTGGTTATGTTTGTTCCATTTGGATCCGATATTGTTATGGTAACTGTACTTCCGGGATCTGCGGTCCCGCTAATAGTACTAGTGTCTCCTGGGTGCAAGATAGAGTCAACATTTACAGTTAGTGGGACTGATTGTAAAATTGAACGAGATTTTGGAGGTGGTAATATAGTAGTAGTAAATGTTTTCTGGTTATTTGCTTGGTCCTTTAGGATAAAGTCCACACTTCCTGGCTGTACAGTTTGTGGAACTGTAGTTGTAACAACAAAATTTCCATTGTTATTTGATGAAAATGAATAGATCTTCTGACCTGCTACGTACAAGTCAAGAGGAGTTGATGATGTAAAACTTTGACCAACAACACGTACATCAAAGCCTGGAGCTGGTGTAGATGGTATTATTCTAAAAGTCGACATGTCTGATATTCCTCTAGGTGGCTGATTGGCATTCTGTTGACTAGGAGGTGGTACGTTATTGCTTGGTGGCTGATTATTATTTTGATTTTGTATGACAGCTCCTATCTCGCCTGAACCTACTTGGTTGTTATTTGCATCAGATGCAGCCCACAGAAGGTCTGGATTGGGCTGATCTGTGCTAATTGTAAATGTTGTTGAATCACCAGGTTTCAGAGGGGATGAGGGAAAAAAGACAATTGTTGTGGGAGACGTTTTCTTTCCTATCCAACCATTTCCTAATGTAAAAGATTTGAAATTTCCATTTTTGATTTCTAATGTAAGAGATGCGATATCGGAAGTGCTTGATGGATTGTTGGTTATCTGAAGCAAAGTCTTACCGCCAGTATTTGTGGAAGTAACTGTAACCAGATCCGGTAGAGCTTGGGCTAGGGGGATCAAAGTGGTGAGTGTTCCACTTATGATTAAAGCTAGAATAATACTGGATTTCAATAACACGCTTCTCAACAAAGGAAGCGATCTGCCTCTAAATTAAATCTTAATAATGATTTATCCATATCCCTTCTCTTGCTTCCTGTGTTCCCACAACAATCTTCAATGAGAGTTCGTTTTTATCGAGAGTAGGGGAGTGTTGCTTGAGAGCCCAAATTCTGGTTCTGTCTAATACGCTCTGCTATCAGCCTATACAACGATCTGAATTGATCCTTGGTTTTATCAGACAAAAAGTCTGCCTCATTTATGGATATTTTTTCGCAAATGTACCTGCAAATTTCTTCTCTGTCAAATCGCTCCCAACCCAGATGTTGGTTTTCTTTCCATAGTTCAGTTAGGTTATCTACAATGCTCTTTTTTGCCTTTGACGAAACAACATCCCTGGTTAGTGCCTTGTATCCCTCTCTTCTGAGTTTGACTTCATACGTCTGGTTTACTGCATACAAATAGTCCTCATCAACTATCAAGTCCTCCAAGAATTGTTTTGTCTGTCCTCCAAGCTCAAAGAATATCATTTGGACCTTTTTGAATTGATTTGATTCAAGTTTGGCAGCAATCTGTCCTGATTCTTCAGTGTTGTCTAGAAGAACAAACGTATCATACCCATGATTCCTATAAAATATGGCAAGTGACATGACAGAGTTTTTACTAAAAGCTGGCACCACATTAAGAGGATTCATGGATAGGTTTGGATCCTTTAGAAACTTGTCAAACGCGTTCAGATACATGCAATCAGACATCGTTTCAACAATAATTACAGGCCTAGAGTTGAATCCAATCTGTCTATCAACTATGGACTCTACAAGCCCCCTCGATAAACCATACAAGACTGGAATTAGAGTCTGATCATCTGCATTCCAATAGTCATAGTAAATGTGACTAAGATGTTTTCGTTTGTCCAACTCCACTACCAAGAGGTTTCCTGGAGTGTAGTCAAATATCATAAATGGAGAATGGGTAGAATATAGCACCTGATTTGATCCTGCAAGACCTTTAAGAAGATCTGATATTCCTCTCTGCTGTGCTGGATGTAAATTCCTTGCAGGCTCATCAAGTAACAGGATAGTTTCTTTTAGTTCAGCTTTTTGTGTTTCTGCTGCAAAGTTTACAATGAAAGAAAATGTCCATTTGAATCCTTCAGCTCTTCTGTTTAAGAGGCCAGTGTTTGTGACAGTACCGTCTTTATGTACATCTGATATTACCACACTCAAAATATTTCCTGGATTCCATCTCAATTCTACATGGATGGGGTCCCCTTTCCATGCTGGATTTAATCTGTCACTAAGCTTTCTACTTGCAGTATGAAGTAATTTTATCAGTCTTGAGGGACTACTCTGTACCTCTTCGAGTTTTTCTATGTCAAGCTCTGCTAGGTAAAATAAATTCCTAACAGTCTCGGCTCTGTCAAATTCTTCTACAAATTCTAGTCCTTTGGGTCTGATGCCTTTTTTCTCTCTCAAAAACTCTTCAAGGTCAATATTACCAAGTATTTTCTTGTAATCTGAAAAGTAGACAAACCTTGGGTGTAGTTTATCCTCGATAAAATTTTCTAGGGCTGACCTTTCGGTTGTACCTATCAACATGTTGTCAAATATGTAATCAAGATCTTCGTAGATTTTTTTCCAGTCTGATATTATGCGTGGGTCTTCTGAGGCAAGCAAGTATATGTTATTGTTGAATTCGGCCATGGTATTCATAAAGACGTCTCTTGTTCTTGGCGGCGGAGCTTGGAGGAACTTTACATCAAGACGTATTCTGATTGGGTTTGGCATAGAATTGGCAAAATCTTGAATTCTTTCTACAAAATTTTCCCATGAATTTAGTCTCTTGCTTGCTTCACCGCTTATCTTTATCTCTCCAAAGTCGTATTGTACGCGTGGATTCTTGTTTGTCCTGTAAATTTTGACTTTTCTTATATCTTGAAGATTTGGAAATTTCTCTCTAATTAGTCCTGTCTCTTTCTCGTTTAATTCAAATTCTCCTTCTACAAGATTCAATTCCGACTTTAAATCCTCTGTCATCTCATCACAGAGATCTAGCTCCGAAACTTTTTGATCCTTGTTTAATAGAGTAAGAGCTTCAAGTATTGTTGTCTTGCCGCTCTCATTTTTTCCAACAAATGCGGCCAAATCTTCAACCTTGATCTCACCGGAATCATGAATGCAACGAAAAGCTTTGACTCTAAACCTCCTAAGACGCATTAGCGCTATTGTCCTAGTCTATGATTTAACTTATTCGTCAAAATTGTCATGAGAGATCATTTTCGACCAAATAGATATAAGGGAATTCGAGTGGTTAGATTACGAAATGGCTGCAAGGAAAATAGCTTATGTTGTTTTTGTACTGCCTGTAGTAATTTCGATAATACTTGGTGGATATGTTTTGTCCGATGTTTTGGCACAACCAGACAGACATCTAAACATGTGGCAGTTCAAGTTTGTAACCGAGCCTGTTCAAGTAGGAAGCAAAGACATCAGAATAGTGAGTCTTAACAGTTCCTATCCTATAGGAGCTCCGTTGAACTTTATTGTCAGGGTAAACAACACCGCATTTGATTGTGGAGATTTGTACATGACAGTTTACAACACTGATACGTCACCCAAGCAAGCAGTGGCTCAGAATGCCTACTTTTCACAATGCTTTGCAGCTAGCAATTCCACACTTCCAATTAACGAAGTATTTTCTCCAACAATCAATAGTACCGGAAATTATGAAATTTTGGCCGATATGAAGGACAAATCATACCAGAATAGCATAAACGTGACTGCCTCATTTAGCATTCGATAAACAAATAATATGTTATTATATTGCAGACAACAAGCACTCTTGAGGAATAACGTTATTGTTATTGAAGTATAGTTATGGCTAAAAAAACTGAAAAATCAACTAAAATCGAGGAAAAGAAACCAAAGAAAGTAGAAGAAAAGAAACCATCAAAAAAAGAGGAAAAGAAACCAAAGAAGGTAGTAGAGAAGAAGCTATCAAAGAAAGAAGAAAAGAAAAAGGCTGCAGAAGCCAAGAAAAAACAGGCAGAACCCACAGAGGAGGAACTTGAAGAGCTCTCTGAAAAAGAGATTGAAAATTTTGCTATTGAAGGATTGGATATGGAAAAACTCAAGACCACAGTGCTTGACTTTGTCGCAAAGCGTGGCGATGATGGAATGTTTCAAAGTGAGCTGTGGAAAAAGCTCAAACTCTCAAGCAGAGATGGCTCAAGACTTGCATTAAAATTTGAAAGACAACACCTCATCAAAAGAGAAAAGATTTTGCAAGATGGAAGGTGGACATATAAACTCAAGATTGCACATGTTCCTGTCAGCACTCAATCAATCGAGTCTGCACCGTGCCTTATCTGTCCAGTTGAACAAAAATGTACGTTGGAAGGTGAGGTAAGCCCGAGAACTTGTCCGTTAATTGAACAATGGGTTATAACTGAATTTGCAACTAAAAAGACTGGCAAGAAATGAAATTACTAGATGCAAGACGAGATCTGTATAGGCGATTAGCTCATCAAGAAGGCTACCGTAGCAGAGCTGCTTACAAACTCAAAGAATTGAATACTTCATACAGAATCATTGGTCCGGGATTTTATGTTCTGGATCTTGGATGTTCTCCAGGTGGATGGACTCAGGTGGCTCTTGAGCTTACAGGAAACAGAGGTAAAGTAATGGGAATTGACAAATCATTTGTTGAAGAGATCCCAAACACGCACATAATGAGAGGAGACATAGAAGACGAATCAATAGTAGAGTCTGTCTTTGATTATTTTGGTACAAAGGTAAATGCAGTGATATGTGATCTTTCACCACAAGTCACTGGAACATGGTCAGTAGATCACGGAAGGCAAATCTCATTGAATTACTCTGCAAGCAAGATAATGGATCATGTTCTTGCAAGAAAAGGAAATGCTTTGTTCAAGGTCTTTGATGGCGAATACTCTAATGAATTTAGGGACTATTTGAAGAAAAAATTTGCCAAAGTACAACTAAAAAAACCAAAAGCTAGCAGAAAAACAAGCAGTGAACTATATCACATTTGTTTAGGGTATCTCGGAAACTAGATCATAGACAAGATCTCATCGATACGTGCATTTGTCTTGAAAGCAGCTGGATTGAGGCTTGTT
>JAWOLM010000129.1:0-3025 GCA_033853455.1 Nitrosotalea sp.
TGAGATTGATGGTGGGACCGGCCGGACTTGAACCGGCGACCTCTAGCACCCCAGGCTAGCATCATAACCAAGCTAGACTACGGTCCCTCAAGTTGCTGGCTAGTATTGAAATTATTAAATGGTAGGATCAGATCTGCAAGTGCTTAGAGCCACTTTTCCAGTCGTTCTTTTTCAAACTTTTCCTTTTCCAAGAAATAATCAGGTGTTGGAGATTTTAGCTCAGTAACAGGAGTTGGGTCTGCATACATGTCCACTCTAATGTATCCGGCATTTTTCTTTCCAGTCTCAAGATAACATCCGCCTTTTCCATCAAAGACTGCGCCTTCTCTTTCTTTTTTTATCCTTGAAATAATATTTCTTGCAACGGTTACACCCTCGCCTTCTGCAAATATTCCAGCTTTTGGTACTGCAATCTTGTCAGTTACCATAATTTGGTTTACATCGCCTATTGCATACACGCTATCAAATTTGGTCTTGCATCTTCTGTCTACTTCAACAAATTTTCCAGACAGTGCCAGTCCGCAATCGATTACAACGAGTGGCACCTTGTGTGGAGGAACTGTTATCAGCAGATCAAAGTCTGTCTCGCCTGACTCAAACTTGAGTTTATTTTGTTCGACAGATACTGTTTTATGATTTCCGTGAAATTCGATATTTTTTGATTTTAGAATCTGCAAAATCTCTTCACTTACCTGAGGCCCCCCAGCAGGCAGTGTGATGGGAGCAGGGCTGTAAAAGTCCATCTGAATTGAGTTACTAGATCCTGTCTCTTCAAGTACAGATCTTATCAAAAGGGCTGCCTCATATGGGGCAGGCGGACATTTGTAGGGCATTCCAGTAATAGCTATTGCCAACTTGCCTGATTTCATCCTGCGAATAGCATCGCGAATTTTGGGAACATCATTTAGGTCATACATTACAAGGCTGTTCTCTTTTAGACCAGGGATTTTTTCTGGTGCGAGCTCAACTCCCAGTGCAATTATCAAATAGTCATAGTGCAATCTGCGATAGCTTGTTCTTACAATTTTGTTTTCCAAGTCTATCTTGGTCACATTTTCATTGATAAACTCGATTCCCTTTTTTGTAACATTTGAAAGAGGTCTCTTTGAAGTTTCAAATTCCCTCGACCCTGCAATCATCCAAAGCTTGACAAGGTCCATCATGAACCAGTCTTTTTTGTCGACAATTGTTATTCTGGTATCTTGAGTAAGGTTCTCGCGTAGCTCATTTGCAGCAGCAAGACCGCCAAATCCCCCGCCCAAAATTACGATGTTCGTTGGTCTAATACCAAGACATCTCCTATCTTTCTTGGGTTGTCGGCCTTATTGTTATCTCGTTTACATTCATGTGTGGAGGTGATTCTACTGCAAAAAGTATCGAGTTTGCAATGTCTTCAGCTTTCAAGGCTTGCATGTCCTTGACAGACTTTACAAATGCTTCAAGTGACTTGTCAGTGATGGTATCAGTAAGCTCTGTTGCAACTACACCTGGTTCGATCGTAGTTACTCTAATGTTATTTCGAGTTGAGAGCTCTTGTCTCAATCCCTCGCTAAATGCTCTTACCGCATATTTTGTTGCACAATATACGCTTCCTGCTGGAAAGACCACTCTTCCAGCAATTGATGAAATATTGACTATATGACCTGACTTTTGTGTGAGCAGATGAGGAATCACAGCTGCAGTGCAATAAAGTACTCCCTTGATGTTTACATCGACCATTTTTTCCCATTCATCGATCTTGAGATTTTTTACAAAACTCAATGGCATCAAGCCTGCATTGTTAATTAGAATATCAACTCTGTTCCATTTTTTTATTGCAGCGTCGATTAAATTTTCACAATCACTTCTTTTTGTAACATCACATGCAACTGTAATACATTCTCCTCCAATTTTTTCAATTTCCTTTTGCAGTTGTTCCAGCCTATCTTTTCTTCGTGCGCCTGCAACGACCTTTGCTCCTGCTTTTGCAATAGCTAAAGCGGTAGCATAACCAATTCCGCTGCTTGCACCTGTCACTACAGCAACCTGCCCCTTTATCATGTTAGAAATCATTTTTCAACAGCACTTTTTGCGTAATTAAGTCTTGTCAATTAAATCAAATAATTATAGAAAGTAACTTTGTTTCTTAACATTGATTTAGGATCAGAAGTAATTACAATTATGGAAAAAGTTGACTGTGCGTATTGCGGAGAGAAAACAGATCTTCCTTTTCAGTGCAATTATTGCAGTGACAAGTTTTGCGCAGAGCACAGATTGCCAGAAGATCATAGATGTGTCAAACTGCACCAGATTCGAGCAAAAAAATTTGGAGAGACCAAAGTTCAGAGAAGGAAAGGTATTGGAAGACAGGGCTTTATGAAGCGAGTCTTTGGCAAGTTCCGTCAGTAAAGGGCTTTTTGTGGATTGAGTTTTGATACCTTTGCTTGATAAAACAAGGCTATTGCCAATGCCAAGAGTACACCAGCAGTGAGCCAGTGGGCTACATGCATAAGAAGATAAGCAATTCCAAAACCTATGCATGATATTGCTTGAGTAAAGAGCTTTATCCAGTTAGGTATCTTGGCTGCTCTGCTAATCATTTCTATGATAAAGAGAGCTGCTACAGGATAGATTATGATCTCAAAGTAAACGTCAAGGTCTATGCCGTTGTGCACATTATGTCACCTGTAGCTACCCAATTTCTAGTCTTCCCAACTTATCTTTGATACTATCTTTTTGGCAATGAGAGCAAGCGCGTTCTCAAATGGCAATGTTGCAACGTCTTCTGCCTCAAAGGGGCCATATGTCTGAAGATCTGTTCCCACAATCTGGTCTATTGGTTTGAGAAATCTTACTACAATGGTTCTTGACCTGTGGTTTTTTGCCAAAGTTTCAAGAAGCTTTAGCCTTCCATTCAGCGTAGCAGAAAGAATCGTTTCCTTTCTTTGTCTTAATTCATCTTCGGAATCAAGGATGAATCTTTCTTCATCTAAAAGATTTGAATAGTCGAGCTCTTCAGAACCAGCTGCTTTTGCAATTCTAATTT
>JAWOLM010000130.1:0-9441 GCA_033853455.1 Nitrosotalea sp.
ACCACCAACCAGCTGTATTTTTGACCCAAGCTGGAATTTGTTGCGCACCTGATGTTCCAGAACTTGATTGATGAGGTATCTGTATTATTCCTTGTTGTATTAGATATTGAATTCCTTTTATAAAATCGGAATCTCCTATCACGCCTTCAGACCACCATTTTGCATTATTTTTGACCCAGAATGGAATTTGATTCAAATCTGCGTTAACAGCTACAAAGCATACTGTGAAGCAAAAGACTGCAAATAATACCAGATAAGAGAAGATTTGCACAATGAATCTAGAATCTACTTTAAAATAAATTGATTTAATATTTGAGATTTTTAAAAATAGGTTCTGCATTACAAGATTTTAATAGATTCAATAGGGAACACAGACTATGGTAGTCGACGTTGTTAGGACAATTAATCGCGTAGGCAAATGGTCTTTGAATAGGGCCATAGGAAGAAGGAGACCTCTCATTGCAGTCTTTAGCCTCACTCATTATTGCAACTATTTCTGCCCCATGTGTCCCTTTGGAGATTCTGACAAGCAAGGACAGTTAAAACTTGCAAGTAAAAACGACCTTACTACTGATCAGTGGAAGAAGATATTTGATAAAGTTGCCGCGTATTGCATCTGGTCTATAATCGAAGGCGGCGAACCTACAAGTAGACCAGATTTTATGGAACTTGTTCGTTACCTATACGATCTGAAGCTACCTATTACATTGATCACAAATTGCTCTTTATTGCATACTATTGATCTTGATGAATTAAAAAAATACGTTCAATTTATCACTTGTAGCATAGATTCTGTTTTTGAGGAATCATATTGCAAAGTGCGTGGAGTTACTCCACAGACCTATCAGCGAGTAATGCAAAATCTCCAATTATTGACAGAATACAAAGTTCCACACTACTTTAACTCGGTAATAACCAAGTTTAACACAAAAGAATTCGTCGATAAATCATATTTTAGAAGAGCAAAAGAGCTTGGCGTAAATGCAGTCTCCTTAACTTTTGTAGAAGACAGATCCGATGTAGATTACTCCCTACTGCCCGATAGGGAAACTATTGTAAAAGTCTGCCAAAGCGTACTTGAGCACATACAGAGTAGAGAAGATCCACAAGTGATGATTCCTCCACAATATTTCGAACAAATAATTGAACATGGTCGAGGAGTTTATGATGAATGCGGTGTCTGGAAAAGCATTTTTGTAAACGGAAATGGAACAGTCATGGTTCCTTGCTGGAAATACAACAGTCCTGAAAACACATACAACCTTCTTGAAAATAGTGTGGAGCAGATTTGGAATGCCCCGCAGTGGGAAATCGCAAAGACCTGTCACGATTGCGAAGTACTTGGATGCATATGGTATTCTTCTCAACCTGTGACAACCTTTGCCCAGAACTATATGAGAGGGCTATCAAAGATGATAAGCCAGAAATCTCCTGAAATTGCTCAAAAAATTTAGTTTTTTTGGGCAACAATTAGGTCTACTTTGTAGTTTAAGAATAGCCGTGAATTTACGTTCAGTCTCCACGGTATGTAGTTTGGCCTTGCCGTATTTTGGATTAATTGGAAACCAGTCTTCTTTGTGAGTAATCTAAGCTCTTCAGGAGTTGTTTTTATCTTCACAGAATTTTTTCCTCTCTCAAAATCATATGGATCTGACAAGATGAGAAATTTCTTGGTCTGGCGAGATATTGTCTGAAAGAGATTTCTTGGTTCCACAATATCAAGCAAATTCAGAGCCAATACTAGATCAAACTTTTGGTTTCCAAAGGGCGAATTAAGTGAATCAGATATAACAAAATCAGAGTTTTTTCTGGGATGTTTCTTTGCCTCTAAAATCCCATAAAACGATTTATCGATACCAAGTACACAAGAATTTCTTTTTGCTAACTCGTAAGCTATGTTTCCTATTGAGCATCCATGTTCCAAAACAAGTGCAGAGGGAGGTAGTTTGCGAATCAAATTCCTGACTAGAGTGTAAAACCGCGACCTTGTGCTACGCTTGTAAATTTCTACCCATTTCTTTTCAAGGGTTGAAGTGTCATCAGAGACGGAGGTAATTTTTCTCAATGTGTTCTTAACAAAGGATTTCATCTTGTTTGATTTAGAAAGCAACATCAACTGACCGCCAAGGGACATTCTAATTGAAAAATACTTGGATAGATCTTCCAGGATGAAAGGTACTGAGGATATAATTGGGTAAACTTTTTTGCAATGCATACAATTTAGAAAACCTTCTTGAATCTCACGTTCATAGACAAGAGGTTCGACAGATAGTTTAGAGCCGCAGTTAATACATCGTAGATATTTTAAAGTAAAGTCAAGCAATGAAAATTTAGAATAGTCGATTAAATTTATACCGTTGTCTATTCTCTGATTTTGTTCTCTTGAAACGATTGGGCATTATACCAGCAATATCTGAAATAATCCAAGCACCACTCATGAAATAAAGGGTCTTTACTATAGAACATCTCTCGTATGTCTGCAACATCATCCAGAGTCGGAAAACCAACACATGCTTCCTTTTCATTTAATACTACAACCACGTTTGTGCCGGCTCTCATTTTTCTTTCAACTAATCCCTTGTTTATCAAATCCTTCATACCAAGTTTGTCAAGCAGTTCCCGTCTACCTTTTGGCACAATCACTGACTCGGAAAAAATGTAATTCAACTTGATTCCCTGTTTTACTTTTGTTAGAAGAGGCTCTATCAGATCAAGCGGTACTTCGGTAAAAATCTCGTACACAAACTCATCTGCGTTTTTATAAATTGCCTTCCATTGTTCCAAAACTTTGACGAATCCTTTAATCTGTTGCCCTCCAGCAAGAGCGCCTATTCTTTGTATGAACTTCATTGGCACATCGCCAAAATCATGGTTTTCAAAATATTTTCTATTCTTGGAGAGAAACAACAAGGATGGAACTTGGGTGCACATAGTCTTTCCATACGTAGTCAGATCATACATCCCATCCTTGTCTTTCATTATCAGACCTGCCGTTGCAAGGCGCTCAAAATTTCGGTGAACTTCTTGTACTGTAGCATGGAGTTCCTTTGCCATGTTTGAGATCTTTGATTTTTTTTCTAACAGCTTGAATATGATATTAAGACGTTGTTCGCTTGCAAGCTCAAGAAAGTCATTTGCTGCATTTTCATATATGTCAGTCACGGACAGAATTTTCCAAGTTATTTATGTAAATCTTTGCCCCTTATGACTTCGTCCTTTTCTTAAAATTAAACTATAAAAGAGTAGAATTCAAATACTTGGTTTTATTGAAAATAAAAACTCCCGAAATGGGTTTAGTTAACTAAGTTAAGTAACCCATTAAATTGTAGAGTCAAAATTAAGAATGTGCTAGAAATTCAGAATAACGATAAAGAAATGCGAGAGATCTTATCAGATCAAACCAACAGGTTAATTCTTGAATCAATTATAACAACTCCGAAATCTACTACTCAGCTCTGCGCAGAATGTAACATTCCCACAAGTACTGCATATAGAAAAATACAAAAGTTGTCTGAGCAGAAGTTGATACTCAAAATAGGAACAATAAATGAGTCAGGTAAGAGAGAGGCAATGTACAAATGCAACTTGTTTGTCCTCAAAAAGATCTTGAAATAATGTTGTTAAACTAAAATACGGCTCTATTTTTGATAAATTGTGATCACTGTTAACTGCAGAGACATTCCTTCCATAAAGTCATCACTTGCAGTTTATACTTCGGACAAGGTAGGAGCCATGCCAGCATTAAAGCTGCACGAATTTGTTCTTGCACCAATTGATGATGAAGAGATAAATCCCTTTGAAGTGATTACTGCAATCAAAATGTTTCTTGCATCAATTGGATGTGAAAGGCACTTTGCAGTAGTACAAAAAAACAATATAATCACAGTGGTTTCAATTGATGGTTATAAACTGGAATCTTACCCTCAGGGAAAATCTGATCAGTTTTTCTCATGTATTCATTGTGGCCACATAACGCAGTTTGAGTCAATACACAATAACCACATGAAAATTCATTATATTTGAAGAGGTAGAAATCCAAACTATGATGTATTGTAAATCCTAATTGGCAATTACTTCGTAAAATACTGGTCTTGGCGGAGTTTCCATGTAAGAGTGTCCTTTTGATTGAATCCTAAAATGTTCCTGAGTTTGATGCATTTTTTCAAACTTTTCTTGACTTTCAAATTCCACCAGAAGAGTATGCTTTCCAGTGCGAGTTGCCAATAGCCTACGGTTTACGAATCCATCAAACTTTGAGAGTTCCTTATTGGATTCATTTACCCATTTTTTGAATTCTTCTTCCATTCCTTTTTTTAGTTGAACCTCAACTACAGCAACGAACACAGGATTTGCGATGATTAATGCACTTAAGAGGATTTCTAATATTCTCATTTTTAGCAAGTGATATGGTCTCAATACTGCTAAATACGGGGCTACGTTCGATCAGAAATATGAATGAGAGGTTAATGATATTTGGCAGTATTGCTGCCGCTATAGTAATCATGACCACGCTCGTTTTTCCCTTTTGGAATCTTATTCCCAACACGGTAACTGAGATTGTTACAGTAAGAGCAGTAGACCAGAGTGGATGTTATGTTGAGACCCACGATCATTTTGTTGTACATATTCCTCCCTGCAATGCACAACCAGGACAAAACATTACTGCATCATTTGATGCCAAAGTAAGAGAACGCGAAAAACAAATCTAAAGCAATTTCAGTTTTTGTGTGACCTTATCAACAGCATCTTCAGGAGCAGGACCAATTGATATGCAAGTAACTGTTCCAGGTTCAATTTGAGTATGACCTGCATCTGTAACTTCGGCCCATGGTAGACCAACCGAGATTGCGTGTTTTTTTACGTCTTCAAGCTCTGACAAACTTGATACCCTGACTACTACTTTCTCTTGTCCATACTCCGTCCACTCGTCGTACCATTCCTTATGAAATTTTCGAACGTTTTCAGCCCCTAAAACACATGCGTGTCCTACCTGAGCAGCAATCTTACCAGTGCCCATGCCGAGATCTCGTCTTACCACTATTACCTGCTTTACTCTAGCCATACAATTCCTGAATCAATATAGTACATGTTAAACTTTCGAGTGAAGGACATTTTTCTGTTGAGAGTAGAAAATTCGTAAGGTGATGCAAGTTTGTTATTCAATATTACAAACAGAGGATTATATCCAAAATATCTAGTAAAAGACACATGAACATCACTCAAAAAATCTTCAAATCGTTATGCACGTTTTGCAACACAGAAATGAGATTTGTAGAAGGGAATGTGATTTTTGGTGACAGGTGGTTCCACAAAGATTGCGCACCAAAACACAAGCTTGATCATAGATAACAATTAAACAACTTGTTAGAATTAATGCTAGAATTGCTTTTTGATGTGCATTTTATGTTTGATATAAATAATTGATGAGAAGTATCATTGTGTGGATTACGACGTAGTTGTTGCAGGTGGAAGTGTAGCAGGACTCTTATGCGCAAGAGAGATTGCTGCACGAGGTCATAGAGTTCTCGTAATAGAAGAAGATTATGAGATTGGCACTCCGGAACACTGCGGGGGACTTGTAAGCATACCAGCAATAGATGATCTTGGAATCATTCCAGTAAGATCAACGCTTGACAACAAAATACGTTCGGCACGCATGGTTTCTCCTTCAGGAAAAGATTTTGTTCTTGATGCAAGACCTCAACAAGTCATAGTACTTGACCGACGAGAGTTTGACAAACAGATTGCTCACCAAGCCAAAGTAAATGGAGCAGAAATACGTGTAAGAACTTCACTTAGAGAAATAACAAATAATGGGATCCGAACTAGCGATGGAGAGTTAAAGTGCAAGATTATTGTAGATGCAAGAGGCGTCTCTTCCCTTATCAACAAAGACCGCACAGGCACATTGCAATCAGCACAATACGAAGTATATGCAGATTGGATTGATAAGGAAAGAGTTGAGGTGTATCTCGACCAAGAAAAGTATCCCGGATTCTTTGCATGGATAATACCAACAAGACATGATGAAGCCAAGGTTGGAGTTGCAGGAAGAGGAATAAATTCAGCCCAAGTGTTGGAAGATTTTTTGAGGCAGAAGGGAAGATATTCTACGGTACGAAAGATATTTGCCCCAATATGGATAAAGGGACCAATCAAAGAATTTGTTAACAAAAATATAGTCACAGTTGGAGATGCAGCGGGGCAAGCCAAACCTACCACTGCAGGGGGGATTTACACTTCAGGACTTGGCGGCATACTAGCAGGCAAGGCAATATCAAGATATTTAGAAACAAACAATGTAGCCGCATTGCAAGAATATCAAAAAGAATGGACTGATAAATTTGGTAAAGAGTTTGAACATATGCTTCTTGCAAGGACACTTCTTGAAAGACTTGATAACAAATCAATCGACCAACTTTTTGATTCAATAACTCCTGATGTGTTAAATGAAATTTCAAAGGAAGGAAGCTTTGATTTCCATACAATATCTGTAGCAAAAATTTTAGGAGTGAAGGGATCAGTAAAAGCAGTTCAAGCAATTTTGGGAAATGAATTGAGACGACTTTTGAGTTAGTTTTTATCTTAATTCATAAGGAAGATATAAATTCGGTAGAAATTCAGTTTCAAGCATGTCTTCATCTATTGCCTTGCCGGTATGCAGTTCATGCCATAGGCCAATAATGCCTAATGATAAATGTGTCAAATTCAACTGCCCTAGCTGTGGTACCGTACTCCTTTGGAGATGTGAGAGTTGCAGAGAGGCAGCCAGGACATATTCATGCAAGTCATGCAATTTTGAAGGACCATAAAGAAAATGGTACGACTAACATTACGAGCAAAAATTCTACCAACAGGAACAGAAATCGATCTCGATGATGTTGCTAAGAAGATCGGTGCTACACTAAAAGATGGAATTAAGCTTGGAAAATATACAAAAGAGCCACTTGCTTTTGGTCTCTACTTTATTAACGCCGAATTCTCCTTAGAAGACAAGGAAGGACAGATGGATTCGCTTGAAAACAGCGTCCGCAATACTGATGGCGTTGGAGAGTTTGAGGTATTGGGAATAAGCCGAGCATCTGTAGACGCAAAATAAGGAGGTCGATTTGGTGAAAAAAGATGAGCTACTCCAAATGCGCGTTGGAGAAGCCAAGCAAAGAGACGTAGGTAAAAGACGAGCCAGGATCGAACCTGAAGCAATGGAATTTCTAAAAGTTGAACCTGGAGATATGATAGAGATTATAGGAAAGAAATCAAGTTGCGCAATAGTTTGGCCTGCAGATGATGATAACAAAGCACCTGACATGATTCGAATAGACGGTCAGACAAGAAAGAATGTCGGAATTGGAATAAACGATCTAGTCAGTGTGAGAAAAGTCGTCGCAAAACCTGCAAAAACTGTAGTTCTCATGCCGGTAAATGGAAACGTCACAGTAGACAAAGAGTTTACAGATTTTGTGAAAAACAGATTGAAAGGTTTGCCGCTTTCAGAAGGAGATGAGATATCAGTCATGATATTAGGAAATTCTATGGATTTTAAGATTCACAAGATTGCACCAAAGGGAGTCGTCAAAATAGAACGCGCAACATCACTTACAATTTTAACTGAAACCTCAGTTGACAAAAAAATTCGAGTTACATATGAGGAGATAGGAGGACTCAGGGCACAAATTAACAGAATGCGCGAGATTGTAGAGCTTCCTCTAAAACATCCGGAGGTTTTCACCAGATTAAACATAGAACCGCATAGTGGAATTCTCTTGTATGGCCCCCCAGGATGTGGTAAGACGTTGATTGCCAAAGTACTTGCAAGTGAATCAGAGGCCAACTTCTACTCCATAAATGGTCCTGAAATAATGAACAAGTATTATGGAGAAACAGAGGCAAGACTACGTGACATCTTCAAGGAAGCAAAGGACAATGCACCAAGTGTAGTTTTCATTGATGAAATAGATGCTATAGCTCCCAAAAGAGAAGAAGCGTATGGCGATGTGGAGAAAAGAGTCGTAGCGCAGCTTTTAGCATTGATGGATGGTCTCACAGACAGAGGAAATGTAATAGTATTAGGGGCAACGAACAGGCCTGAAAGTGTAGACCCAGCATTAAGACGACCTGGAAGGTTTGACAGGGAGATTGAAATAGCAGTACCAAATGCAGACGGCAGACTTGAGATTCTTCAAATTCATACAAGAGGAATGCCTCTTGCAGAAGACGTTGATCTAAAAATCTTGGCAGCAGAATTACATGGATATACAGGTGCCGATATCAAATCACTTTGTAGAGAAGCTGCGATGAAAGCTCTTAGAGAATTTTTGCCCGAAATAGAGACAGAGTCTGAAAAAATATCTTCAGAGGTTTTACAAAAAATGACCATACGTCTTCATGACTTTTACGATGCAATGCATGAAATTGTACCTACTGCAATGAGAGAGTTTTATGTTGAGAGTCCCAAAATATGGTGGAAAGATGTAGGCGGTCTAGATGATGCAAAAAGAACACTAAACGATAATCTAATCACTGCAATAAAAGAGCCTGCCAAGTTTCAAAAGATGGGAATCAAACCTCCAAAGGGGGCATTGCTTTACGGACCGCCCGGATGTGGAAAAACACTGCTTGCAAGAGCACTAGCTACAGAGAGCGGTGGCAATATGATATTGGTAAGAGGTGCTGAAATTCTCTCAAAGTGGGTTGGCGAATCTGAAAAAGCAATAAGAGAAATTTTCAGAAAAGCAAAAGCATCATCACCATGTATCATAATTTTTGACGAATTAGATTCACTGGCAAGATCAAAATCACTTGAAGAGGGAGGAGTAGGAGAGAGATTACTCAGTCAACTGCTTACAGAGATGGAGGATGGTGGAGCCTCTAGAGTAATTGTTGTTGGAATTTCCAATAGGCCAGACTTGATAGACCCATCACTTCTCAGACCAGGTCGCTTGGATTTGATACTTTTCATTCCGCCACCAGAAGAAAAAGGAAGATTTGAGATAATCAAGACACTTACACGACAGATGCCATTATCAGGAGATGTGGATTTGAAAGAGATTGCCTTTGTAACAAAAGGATACACTGGTGCTGACCTTGTTGCAGTATGCAGAGAAGCTGCAGTTCAAGCAATGAGAAACAATGCGCCGAAGATTAACAACGTAGACTTTGCAGCAGCATTAAAGGTAATCAAGCCCTCAATTACTAAAGGAGTGGAGGATTGGTATTCATCAATCAAAGACAATATATCATACGCATTACCAAAGCCAATCGATAAAGCATTTTATGGTTAGACATGACAACAATGCCTCTTAGAAATTCAATATATGAGATAATAAAAAACGCAGGCTCTATGACAGATTCTGAGCTCTCAAAAGCGTTGATAAAATCAGGAATTAGCATTCCCGAAGACGAGTTCAACAAGACCCTGCTTAACTTGGAGATTTATGGTCT
>JAWOLM010000131.1:0-3499 GCA_033853455.1 Nitrosotalea sp.
TGGATGATTATGCCTTTACTGATTTCCAGTAGTCGTCAACACCTTGTTGTAACTGTGCGATCACCTTTTCGTTTCGAACGGGTTTGAATAGATGCTCAAATCTTTCCTGAGTCTTGAGATATTCTTCTACAGGAAGTCTCTTTTTATGAATTACTGTGTGTTTTACCTCGCCGTTTATTGCCTCCTTGAGCGGCCAAATTCCTGTATCAACTGCTAGCTTTGCAACGCGTATTACTTTGCTTGCATCAATTCCCCATCCGGGTGGACATGGAGAGTGGGCGATGAACAGTTTTGGACCTTTTATCTGAGAGGATTTCTCAATCTTGTTCATCAAATCAGTCATGTATGCAGGGGAGACAGTCGCCACATAGGGCGGCTTGTGAGATCTCCATATCTCAAACAAATCTTTTTTCTGTAGAGTCGAACCCTCAACGTTTTCTGTCGGCAAAGTGGTTTTTGTCGCAGAACCAAATGGTGATGACTCGGACGCTTGAAAGCCGGTGTTAGAGTAGGCTTCGTTGTCATAAACCAAGTAGTAAAAATCAAGACCCCTGTGGATTGCCGCAGATGTTGCCTGCAATCCTATTCCTGTTGCAGCACCATCTCCTGTGAGTACAAGGACCTTCAGGTCGTCTTTTTTGTCTATCTTCTTCTTTTCTATCAGAATGTCTAACGCGTCTCTTATGCCCTGCGCAGCTGCAGGTGCGCTTGCCATTGCTGTATAAAACCACGATGACTTGAAAGGTGTATATGGAAATACAGAGAGCATTGTCATGCAGCCAGCTGCATTGATTGTGATCGCATTTCTCCCTAACATCTTTTCGAAAGTTCTAACGAGAAGCACTCCTCCACAACCTGCACAAAGCAGTGTTCCTGGAACTAGTTCTTCCTCATTTGGCATGTCCTTTAATGTCTTGTAATTGCTAGCCATTCACATCCCCCTTGCCTGCAATTTTTAACATATCTTTTACAGAAGCCCAATTGTCGTCTGTGAAGAGCAGGATGCTCTGCATCTTTGGTACATCGCCTCGCATCGAGCCTTCAAGTGTGCTGACTATATGCCTAAACTCTGAGATACTTATCCTCTTTCCTCCAAGGCCGCCAACAAAAGAGATAATCGCCTGCGGCCTCTCCCTGCTATGATAGAGCGCACTTACAATTTCGGGGTATAGAATTCCTCCGCTACCTACTGATATGTTTTGATCAATTACTGCAACTGCCTTTTTTCCTGCAAGCTTTTTTGCAATCTCTTGTTTTGGAAATGGTCGAATCATTCTGATTCTAAGTATACCAACCTTCTTTCCCTCTTCTCGCAGTTTAGCTATTGCAGCCTTTCCCATTGTGGTAAACGAGTTTGTCATCACGATGACATAGTCTGCATCATCTAGCAGATATTCATCTGTGAGATCATATCTTCTTCCAAATAGTTCCTCAAATTCTGCGGAAGCTTCCTCGTGCACCTTCAACGCATTAAGAGATGCAAGATGAATCTGATACTTGAAGTACGAGTATGCACTGCTATCAAGGACTGAGACCCCCATAGAAAGTGGATTGGATCCGTTTACGTATCCAAAGGTAGGCGTGTAATCGGGCAAAAATTTCAAGACTTCGTCTGCTTGAGGTATCATTACTGGTTCTCGAGTATAAGACAAGTAGTATCCATCTAGGTTTACAATCACCGGAAGTCTCACTCTGCTGTCCTCAGCAATCTTGTACGCCATTATTACAGAGTCCAAAACTTCCTGACAAGTCTCTGCGTGGATTTGAACAAATCCACTATCGCGTGCAGCCAAGACATCGTTGTGGTCTGGTTCCATCGTAATGGGAGCTGCAAGTGCCCTCGATACATTTGCAAGTACTATTGGCGCCCTCCATCCCGAAAGATTGTAAAGCATCTCAAATGCATAGAGCAATCCTTGGCTTGAGGTCGCGGTAAAGGTTCTTGTTCCAGTCAGAGATGCGGCTCCCGCGCCGGTTATCATCGAGTGTTCCGATTCGTATGTAACAAACCTTGCCTGCATCTTTCCCTCGTTTATCCACCTCGAGAGAAGTTCGATAATTTCAGTCTGGGGAGTTATTGGATAGGCAGGTATGTAATCTACTTTGCAGAGTCTTACTCCAGTTGCAACTGCGGCGTTTCCTGTAAGCAATTCTTTCATTTCCCATCCCTCCTCACAAGTGTGATTACCTTGACTGGGCACTCTGTCTGGCAGATATCGCATCCTTTGCATGCATCATAGTTCACAATCGGGTATCCCCTACTGTCAATTGTGTAGGCACTATCTGGGCAGTAAACATAACAAATCATGCATTTTGTGCAATTATCGTAATCAATAATCGGTTTATAATCGGCCCACTTGGCTCTGTCTCTGAGCATAGAATTTCCCGCTGCAGTTATTGTGCAAGTCGAGATTTCAGGTTCATGATACTTTGGTTCAAGTATTGTGGATTCTTCAAGAACTTCGTTTGGAATTGTTATTGTCATCGATGGGATTTCTTCAAAGACTTTTTTTGCAAGCTCCACATTTTTTGCAATCTCTTCTCTTTCTATCTGAATGTTGACAAGTTCCTTGACTACAGCTTCTTTAATTTGATCAAATGTCAGTCCCAGAAGCTTACAGGTAGCAGCAGCAACAGCAATTCCCACATGAGGCTTTTCAATGATGTTAGCTGATAACTTTACAAGATCAAAAACGATTAAAGAATTTTTTAACTTGTATCTTGACGCAATTTCAGATTTGCTCAAAGAGCTGTTCACCAAAACAGCACTGCCTTCTGAAATTTCAGAAAGTGGATTGTCGGTTGACATATCCATCAATGATTTATCGGCTATAACAACAAGTGAAGGTTGGTCTATTGGACCTCTGTCAAGTATGGTTTTCTTTGAAATTCTAACATATGCTGAGATTGGCGCACCTCTTCTTTCTGCTCCATATAGTGGCTGGTCCTGTACATAAAATCCAGAAAGAAACGCGGTAGTTCCTACAATGTGGGCGGCTGTTTTGATTCCCTGCCCTCCTCTACCGTAAAGGCTTACTGTGATCACTAGTCAGATTACGGGTGCTTGAAATTAATACATAGTGTATGCATTGCCGTGCAGATATCTTCTCAACTCTGATAATCTAGATTTTATTAAATAGGTGGCAAATCAGATATTAAATTATGAGTGGGGACGAAGACTTTGAAGAGTGGTTCCGAAAATTCTGGGGAAGGCCTAGATTTGGATTTGGACCATCGTTCATGGATATTGATAAAATGAGAGAAGAAATGGAAAAGATGCTTGGGGAACAATTCAAAAAATTCCCAAAGACTCCTAAAGAATTGATTCGTGAATATGAGACGCCCGAGGGGAAAAAAGTCAAAGAGGTAGGACCTATCGTGTATGGCTATTCAATGACAATTGGTCCTGATGGCAAGCCAAGAGTAAGAGAGTTTGGAAATGTCAAACCGTATGGCATGGAAGGACCAAAGATTGAGGCAGAAAGAGAACCACTTGCAG
>JAWOLM010000132.1:0-4839 GCA_033853455.1 Nitrosotalea sp.
CCTGCCAAGTTTGTTTTACCGTACTGAAAGACAATGTTTCCTTTTGGATCAATAATTATGACTCGCTCATTTACCTGATCTGCAATGATGATCTCTCCATTAGCAAGTCTAACGGCATTTGACGGCAAAGGTGATGGATTGCTATTGGATGTGGAGTTGGTAAAATATTGAAAGACTGTTTCATTTTGAGGAGTTACCTTTAGTATGCGACTATGGCCCGAGTCAACAATTAGCGTGCTACCACTTGGCAATCTGCTGGCAAAAGCAGCTCCTTGTAATCCTGCGTCATATTGCCATACAATGTTACCACTACGTGTAATCTCTATTACTCTGTTATTATTCTCGTCTGCGATGAGGATGTTACCGTTTGGGAGTAATTCTGCACTGTTGGGACTGTCAAGTGCTCCAGGTCCTGAGGTTGGGCCGTAAGACCAAACTATCTGTTTCGTTCCATTCACCTCTATGATTCTATTATTTCCTTGGTCTGTGATTAGGAAATCATGGTTTGGAAGTTGGATTGCAAATACTGGAACATTTAGCATGTTAGGATCAGAACCTGTAACTCCAGCCTTTCCATATTGCCAAACAATTTTTCCAGCTTGGTCCACAACTATTACTCGATTGTCCACACATCCCTTTGGCATGGAACCAGATACATTTGCAGATAAACCAGTTCCAGCGATTAGGGTTAATCCATTGGAAAGTCTTTCTGCATCATTTGTTCCAATGATTGCTCCGGGTCCTGGATTACAAAGACTTGGATTTCCTGAACCGAAACTCCACACTATGTCTTTGGAAATAGGATTAATCTCAATGACTCTATTATTGAACTGGTCTGAAATCAAAATATTTCCTGGTTTGTTGAACATGTCTCCTTGACTCGGACTGCCGATTAAAGCAGCCTCTGAAGATGGAGTCATTGCCCAGCCACGAGTCACAAGTTCTGTTGCTGTGGAAGAGGTAACGCAAGCAGGAGAATCATCATCTGCCTTCAAGATCAGCTGCATTCCTTCCATGCATTTTATATCTTGAATCAAAACGCCATGTTTAACTTGCATCAGGGGAGATTCGGTTGAAGTAATTTGATCAGTCATTAAATTTGTAGTATTGCTAGTAGATTGGGCAAATGTAAGGTTTGCAGCTGAAATAGATGACACTAGAATCATAATGAAAAATGTAGCTTTAAACGAAAAAGACATTGATTTTGATAGTAGACAGAGAATGAAAAAGATTTAGTAGAATTGCTACTATCCTCCATGATAATTTGGATGGTCTAATTTCCATTTGCAGAAGCTGTAAAGTGCATCATAAACATGGAACTGTTTTTCCATATTATCAAAGTCATCTTTTGCATTCATACTAAATCCATACGCGATTGCAAGTAAGCCTTCAGATTGTGGTGTTAGTTTTCTGTTTGGAGTATCTGCTCCTCTGACTATTTTTGCAACCTCAGCCAAAGCTGGTTCCTTTCCATCTAATCCGTATTTTTTTACAATGGCATCAAAAGAACACTCTTCTCCATGATGACCAAGATCCACGTTTGCTACATCAAATGGGGTAGCATTCTGATCCTTTGCCACTTGCATTACCTTGTCAGCGTGAACAAACAGAAATTCTGCATCCTTGTCTACAAAGTTCTTGATTAACCATGGACAAGCTATTCTGTCTACCTTTGCATGTTCTCTTGTCACCCATTTCATAAGAATATACTATGTAGATAATCTACATATAAGACTTGTTTAACCCTATAGGTAGAACAATCAGATGATAAAACAAAAAGGAATGAAGGTGGGCGCAGTTTCTTTATGGTTGCTTCTTCTTCTAGCAGAACGTCCAATGTACGGCTATGAAATAATAAAAGAACTTGAGAAAAAATTTTCAGGATATTGGAAACCAAAAACAGGTACTATCTATCCAGCTCTTGAAAAGCTCGAGAAGAACAAGTCAGTCACAAGCAAGGTCGAGTTTATGGACAAAGCTCCTGACAGAAAACATTATGCCATAACAGGAAAGGGACAAGCTGAACTTGCCGAATCCATGATACACTGGTCAAAGATGGCAGAAATTATAGAAAATCATTGGGAGACTCACCAAGCGGTATTTCGCCATAAAGCAGAGATCTCCAAAGACGATTTAACAAAGGTGTTTTCACAAATGGCAAAATCATTACAAGGAACCTCCAACTTTGAAATGAGCAAAATAATACCGTATGCAAAAAAGTTTGCTGTAAAAAATCCTACAGATCCTATCGAGTTTAAATTCCTTTATGCAAAAGAAAGGACAAAGGAAGGAAAAGACAAGTTTGAGATTCATATGGAATTGGAATGGAATTCAAAGCATTCAAAGAGTGACAGTGAATAATTATTGTATCTTGTGAGTCTCAAAAACTTGGATCTTTGCACCATCTCCTGAATAGTCTGGAATGGCAACGTAGAATCTATTTAACTGCGAAACAAAGAGGGAAGTTCTTGCTCCATTCTCAGTCGGGATTTTGGCAATTTCGTGATAGTTATCACCCTGCACTGATATTACGTCAATAAATCCTTGGCCTTCAGAAACATAGATCTGTTTGTTTTCTGCATCATAAAAGATGTCATCGGGGTCTCCGCTGACGGCTAGGCTCGCTATGATTTTGCCTGAACCTGTATCAACAACATGAAGCTCTGAGGGTTCCCTGTATACTACAAATAATCTATGAGAATCTTCATCTAATGCCATGGGGTAGTTTCCGCTAGCTCCATTGTTAGCCCATTTTGTAACAACTGTTCTATTTTGGCTGTCTATTACCTCAATAGAGTTATTCTCAGGCACATTAACAAAGATTTTAGGCTGTATTTCATCTGAGACCTGAAATGACTCTGGATGGCCATCCAGTTTGACACTATCAATCAACTCTCCTTTTACAGGATCTATAATCGCTATTCCTCCACTGCCATATCCAACATAAACTAACTTCTGAGATGGTTCGTACCTCATGTTATCCGCATCACTTGAGAGCTGTATTGTTTTTATCAAAGAATATGTCTCTGAATCAAAAATCTGTACTGCTCCATCTCCACCGTTTGCAATCACAATTTTGTTAAGATCTGGAATAAACACGACTCCCTGCGGTTCATATAATCCACTGATGGAATGGATTCGTTTCCCTTCCTTAAGATCTAACACATCTAATGAATTATTTTCCAATTCTGCAACAAACAACCTCTGACCATTAAGATCAATATCCATGTGATCGATCCTTCCAGAAACATTTGGCAATTGTATAGTTTGAATCAATCGTAAAGATGAGGAATTGAGATCGCCTGTTGTCTGACCATTGTTTGTTATATTTTCATTTTTTTCCACGTTATCCATGGAATAGATTAGAAATCCAGCAATTGCAGCAACAGCTAGGCCAATACCCGCGTAGATTTTCCTATTCATGACTGATGTCATAGTTCCTCTTATTCATTGAACTGTTGGAATGGTTTTGTCACAGTAAGACCTTGGTCATCAGTAATGATGACTGAATGCGATGTAGCAGGAGGAGATAAAATCACTCTGTCCCCTGGATTGAGGATTGGAATTGTATCTGGTTTTCCAACGTCGTATGTCATCTTTAGATTCGTCAGTGGTTGGGTTCCAGTGTTTATCATGGTCAGATGAGAGTCTGTCGTTCCGTCTCCTGATTCAGTCCTTGCATCTACATATAGGGCATATTGAGAAGTGGGGCCATGCAATGTCAATATCAGTACCACTGCTATGACAACTGCGGCTCCACCGCCAATCGCCCCTGTGACTAGGTATTTTTGCATAGTAGATTGACTACCTACGTAGATAATCTACTTATTTAAGAATCTTTTGAGAACAATTTTCATTCATCAGTACTTTCTGAAGCTGTGGCAGGAGCAGCTTATTTAGTTCAATAAAAAAATCATACGTTCTCAGAAATGAATTTTTTAATTTCCGCCCTTATCTTCCTGACAATCTTTGTTGTATTTGCCTTGCTTGTTTGGTTTGCATTTGTTTTTATCTTTACCATTGTCTTCCTTCTGGTCCTTTAGCTCTTTCCTATCGTCTTTTATGTTCTGTTGTAAAGTCTTTATGTCTTGGTTTAATTGATTTGTGTCAGTTGTTTGTTCTTTGCTACTGCCAAAATTGTTACCAAGCATTGCAAAAAACATGGAGAATGCATTGTTATCATTTGATTTACTGTTCCCATTCTGAGATTCAGCATACGCATTTGAAAATGGAACCACTAGAGTTGCGCTTAGCAATACTACTACTGTAACTCCAGCAAAGCAGACGCGTGTTTTATTTTCACTTTTCATAGTATCGTATCTTGTGACAAATAATTCGCAAATTTTCAATTTAAGAATTGCTCACTATAACTTAGCATCAATCGAATTTTAGAATCATCAAAATGGAATTTGGATTAATTAATTCAATTATTCTGTAATATTGTTACATAGAAGAGCTGCGCGCTTGTTAAATACAATAAAAATTTTCAACTTGCAATGAATTTAGAACTTGCCAAGACAACTCTAACAAAGAAACGATCTCTTGCCACACTTCTAACAGGATTGGTCTTGACAATGCTTGCACTAACACCCCTCTCTGGGATGCAAGCATTTGCAGGAAACGGAAACGGTGCTCCGACTGGACCCCACTATAACCTAAATATCATAGGTGCAAAATCGACCAACTGTCCTCAGACTGATAGCAGTGGAGGCAATGTCATATTTGTTGCACTTAAGGGCGACAGCGACATCTACCTACAAAATGGAACCTTTGCGGTACTAGATAACAACGCATGCAACGATGGAAAAGCAACATTCCAGCTTCCTGCACCTGGAACCT
>JAWOLM010000133.1:0-2880 GCA_033853455.1 Nitrosotalea sp.
ATGTATTTTCGTATGAGCGAAGAAAAGGTAGTAATCTTGCCTAGCCTTAAATAAGTAAAAGGAGCAACATAATGTTAGAAAAAATGGATAAAATAGAAACTGAAATCGTGGACAAGACAAAGGAAAAAGAGATAGCAGTAGACGAAAAGACAGTTCAACTAGTTCTTGACGAGTCCTCTGGAATATCGCTTGATGATTTTCAAGAAAACGACAAAAAAGTTCTATCAGTATTAAATCAAGATAATGATTTGGCAGATAATCAGTATACATTCAATGGCTTGGCAAGAAAATTAGGAATGCACCAGCAGAGTCTTGCAAGATCGTTGCATAGGCTAGAGTCTTCTGGATTAGTAGAGAAAAGCCAGACAGGATATCGATTGAGCAAAAGCCTTAGGTCTATTATGATGAAAAAATCTAGACTTGATCTTGAAAGCATTTCCAAAAAAATGTCTGGAGAACACCTGCAGTTTGTTCAAGTATTGCAGCTATACGTTCCAACCGTTGTTGAGATTAAAGAAATTGTAAACAAGCTTGTGGGCAAGTGGTTTGGAGACCTACGATGGATAGGATTGATTGAGGGTGATGGAGGATACATACTACAATGGACAAACGCTGACAAATTCCAGGTAAACCTCAAGATTGTATCAAGATACGCCATAGTAGAAAGTAATGCAGTAGGGGACAAGGACAAGGCAGAATCAGTGATAAGTGCATACAGGATATTTGAGCAGATAACCAAAGTATTTCAGAAAACCAAGTCTGGCACAAGAGACGCCTTGGATTCATTTAATCAGTACAACTAGATCTTATCCTGCTTTCTAGGCATGCTTTTCGTGGCCTGATATTGTTTCAAGTGCAGCACGTTTTGCTGCCAAATCTGCAATTTTTTTACTATCTGCACTTGCTATTATGACAACATCGCCGTTTTCTGGATGCAACTTTTCAGTTACTATGGAGGTTAGCTTTTGGTCCTTGATTGGAAGCTCATAACTCTTGTCTGATGTGAAGAGTTTGCGGTCTCTAAATACAAGAGTTGTAGCTCCTAATGCTCCTATCTTTATTGCGGCATCTCTTTGTTCTATGCCACTCCCAACATCCCTTGCCAGTCCTTTTACAAGTATTGCACGATTAAAACGACCTACAGTAATAGAGCATTCGTGTATGTCTGCCTCGGCAGGGATGGCTTCGTTTATCTTTGAAAACAGAGTACTCCCTTTGCTTGTTAGTTTCATTCCAGCGTTTGATGTTTCAACAAGACCGTTCATTTTAAGATGTTTCACTAGTGTCTTGATTGAGCCCTCTCCTAGACCTATCTCATCCATTAGCAGTGCCCTACTTGCTTTTAGATTTTGATGAATTAGTTGTAGTGTTTTGAATATATGTGCAGTCTCAAATGTCAAAACTCTGCTTGGATAATGTCTTTCGGTTACTTTGCCAAGCAGTTTCACTACATTATGCATTAAAGTTCCATAGTTTCCAGTTTTTATTTAATGTTAATTCAATACATTTTCTTGCTGCTTGTTTTTCTTTACACGAGCATAGGTGAAGGTACAAACTAACACACCAACTGCTAGGACAGGTCCAGTATATTCGGGAATTAAATCAGAATTACTGAAACTCTCATAGAACGATGAAATTGCTATGATTAATGCGGTTGCACTTAGTGCATAAGAGAGATATCTAAAACCACTAGTTCCCAAAGTTTTGATAAACGCAGCCCTGAAAAGAACACTATCAAGTGTGTCCATTGCTACCATACCTATCCCAAACACCGCAATCATTTCAAGCGCATATTCTATTCCTCCTACAACTGTAGCCGCAGCGGATAATGCAATTGCAGAAAGTTGTGTTGCCGTATCAAAACTTAGGCCGAAAATTATTCCAACAATAAAGGATGAACCCATAGTTCCCATGAACTTTGTCTTTGGAAGTACCCTGCTTGCCAATATGCCCGCTGCACTTTTACCATGTTTTCTCATAGCGTAGATGTTGAGTATGCCAATAACTCCAAGTACTGAGGCACCCATTATTCCTGTAAAGAGGGAAAAAGTTCCGTCTTTACTGATCATACTTTCAGCCACAAACACTATGAGAATCATCTCGCCAAGGACTGAAACCATGTGACCTGCACTAAATCCAGTACCTACCCATCTTGATCGTTTGGCAGCATTATTGAATCGGATAAGATTGTCTATAGCTGTTATGTGGTCCACATCAAGGGCATGGCGCAATCCCATGGCAATTAGAGTCAAACCAGTAACTAAGATTGCCCAAGAAACATCTACCATGAACTTTTGTCACCTGGATTATTCGGGGCATTCGAAACCTTTTTCACAAATTAAATCTAAAATTAAATTATTTAAATGGTTGGATAGTTTATCCAACCCAACTTCTAGTTTTGGCAAGAGAATAACTTATCAAAAAATAAAAAAATTAGTTTTGCTTCTCTAGTGGAAGCTTTTGAAATTTGTGTTCGCTTGCAGTCAATACTCCGGTCTCTGCAACAGGTTTTTCACCGAGCGCTTTCTCCATCGCTTTTTTTGCCAGTTCTATTGCTTGCTGCTGTGTCATGTCGGCACTGTAGCCTTTTGTTATTACATCAAGTGCTGTATCCGATGACTGGCCTATGGCAAAGCCTGAGCCTCTGAAGAAAGTGCCGCTCGGATCTACTTGGTACAACTGCACGCCCGTTTCGTCTGAACCTGCAATTATGATTGAGGCTGCCTGCGGTCTCACGGCATATGTCGTATAGTTGTGTAGATACGTGCTGAGATGTTTTGCCAGCGAATCTGTGTCTATTGGAGTCTCGTATGTCAATTTGTGTTTCTGTGCTTCAAGCCTCAGCGTGTCAATTAGCTGCAAGATGTCTCCAATGTATCC
>JAWOLM010000134.1:0-11435 GCA_033853455.1 Nitrosotalea sp.
TTACCGCTTGCTGCATCATCAAGTAGTTTGTCAATTGGATCTTTTACCATCAACCCACACACCATCGTTTCTTCTCTGTCCACATATGGACTATCCCATACTAATTAGATTAGAATAGAATCACTAATTCAAATTTAGTATGTCATTAATTATTTTTATTTTCTTAAAAAAAATTTTTTTGAAAGAAGCTAGAGTGGAAGGAAAGGTGTGTGGGTCTGTCTAGAACCCCGTTAACAATTAGTGAACATTCTGTTAACTTTAGGTCAGGAAAGGCCAAAAATGACCCCTTTATTTCCACTCTAGGCGTGAATTTGGGTCTTAACATTGTTAACATGCCTAAAAGCACCCCTATATTTCCAGTCCAGGCGTGGATTTAAGCCTAGATAGGGTTGAATGTCAGGATATACTGTTAAGGTCCTAAAACAGGCCATTCGTGGCTTACGCAGTTAACGTTAACAAACCCACTTGTTAACAATTCTTCTTTGATCTGTTCAAGTGTTAAGGTGTTAACCGGATCGATCACCAATGGCTCGAAAGAGAATACGAATAGATTTGGAAGATACGGATGGCGCCAAGTACAACTTTAGCCTAGAGGGTAATGTTACCCGTGAAAAGATGCTGAAGATATTCGAATTAATGGACTTGATGAATATTGAAGAGCCCGACGAGACGGCCCAACTGGATTCTATTGGGGCCAAGATCTGGAACATAATAGACAAGTACTATCCACTAGGAAAGTTCACCTCTACCATGGTGCTTGAGAAATATGAGGACGAGTATGAAGAGCCCATCAAACTGAGTGTAATCTCTACATATCTCTCTAGGTTTGCCCTCAAAGGCAGGGTAGGAAGGGAAAGAAAGGGAAAAGAGTGGACCTATCAGATACTAAAGCTGACCCAAAGAGAACGGAACACGACTTAGGAAATTATTGCCTTTTTAATCACTATGCGGTCTCCCTCAACGGAAGCCTTGACATAATCTCCTTTTTGTAGGTCTAGGTATCTTCTAAAGTCCTTAGGAATCGATATTGTGCCTGCTGATGTTATCTTTATGAGCTGTTCTGCTTCTGACATGCTTCGTATTATAAAATCATGAATTTAAGATTTTATTATTAAAAAGAATTAATAATTTATGCTAATTTTTTCAATTTTGGCCCAAAATATCAGAGCTTGGTGATACTTGCTGGTTTGAAAAATAGAAAAACCAAGTAGAAAAAAATGAAAACCAAATGGAAAAATCAGTCTGTCTTGATCAAAAGTTAAGCTGTTGGAGTCTTTAGAACCCCAATTCGAGTAAGGCCCTTCTCCGTAATCTTATAGGTAAATGGCTTTGTCTGCATGTTGCGCTCAACCAAACCCTCCTCAAAGAGCTTCTTCATCATACGTGATGTGTGCTCACGAGTCCTTCCTATTGTGATTTGGATGTCACGTGATGTCATGGGTTTTTCCGTGATTAATCGCAACACATACTCTGTTGCGCTTCCAAAGTTCATATTGTGCACCCTTTCCTTCGTCTTTTCTTCTTTTACCTCTATGACCGCCTCTGGCTGTGGTTTTGGCTCCTTTGGCTTAGGAATTTGTGCCTGGATGGGTTCTTCAGATTCTTTGATTAATTCTAATGAATCTAACTTAATTTTCATATCAATTAGTAGATTTTCATAATATTGTACGCGTTCCATCAAGATTTTTAGATCATTTGATTGTGAACCCAAGCGGGGCTTGACCTTGTTGTATATGATTATACATGCAAGACCAATCACGAAGGAAGCTATCACACTTAGTATCATCCCTACATCAATGTCTACTAACATCACTACACATCATTTGCCAACGTGATTTATCATGTTTGAGTAAATTAATTTCACATTCTACACATTAATCACAAACAAGTTTTATCACAAATTACACGTACAAAACGAACGAAATCACTGAAAATCACAATTTGGAGACCCTGCCAAGTAGCTTTTCTATCACAGTAATGACTTCTTCCTCACGTTCAGGGAATACATCACTGTTTTTTATCACGAAAACCTGCTCGGAAAGCCGATTTATCACATCAATATCCTCCTCACGAATGACTCCCATGGCCTTGAGGAGGATCCACGAATAACAAAGAGCTTGGAACTTGTCCTGACACTGGCTAACTTGCCTGTAGAAAGCCCCTTTACTTATGTTGAACTGACTGTCCATCAGGTTCCGACGTTTTAAAATAATTTCAATCTGGCGCTCCGTAAATGATGATTTTTTTATAATTTGTCTTATTATATTATTCAAATTATCTTCTGGGAGTTTGCTCAAAGCTATACAAAACTGTATAACTCTATTCAATTAAACTTTTAACGAATAGCTATCAACCAGTCATATGCAAAATGTAGAAAATTATCTCAAGAACACTCGAAAGAGTAAAGGGCCTCTACTTTTCGTGTTAATTGATTCAGAAAACAATGGCACTCAATCTGCTCCAACACTTGCCAAGGAAGCAGAGAAGAACGGCGCCTCTGTCATACTGGTTGGTGGCTCGTCTGCAACAGACCAGATTGCCATGGCTGAGACAGTCAAAAGCATCAAAAGATCTGTAAAGATTCCAGTAATTCTCTTCCCGGGAAATGTAACTGGTGTTGTTCCCGGCGCAGACGCGATCCTCTTCAGCTCTCTTTTGAACTCTGATAATCCATACTTTATCTCTCAAGCTCAAGCCTTGGGAGCTCCAGCCGTCCTTAAGTTCAAGCTGGAACCACTGCCTACTGCCTATATCATCATAGGCGAGGGAACGACAGTATGGCATGTTGGCTCTGTGAGAACCATTCCATTTGACAAGCCAGGTTTGGCTGCAATGTATGCCCTCTCTGCCCAGTTTATGGGCATGAGATTTGTATATCTTGAAGCTGGCTCGGGTGCAAAATCAAACGTTAGGCCCGAGATGGTGGCTGTGGTACGAAAACTCTTCAAAGGCTTTCTCATTGTGGGCGGAGGAATAAAGAGCCCTCAAACTGCAGCTGAGATTGTCAAAGCAGGTGCAGATGCCATAGTAATTGGCACCTT
The DNA here is from genome assembly GCA_033853455.1 of Nitrosotalea sp. GTDB lineage: Archaea > Thermoproteota > Nitrososphaeria > Nitrososphaerales > Nitrosopumilaceae > Nitrosotalea. The sequence continues at coordinate 3,042 of JAWOLM010000134.1, forward strand.
TATTGAGAAAGGCGGAAGTTTCAAAACAATAGCCGATATCGTAAAAACCATCCAGTCCGTAAGGAAGTAGCATGTCTGAAAATGTAGCATTGAGACTTGGCGAAGTCCCCATGCCAAAATCATATTTTGATTATTACAAAAAAATTTCAGATGAGGTATTTACAATCTTTGAAAAGGCGGCATTTGCCAAGGCCACACTCTCTGATTCTTCCGGAATGGTAGAGCCAAAGATAGCATTTGATCTCTCAGACCGTGTCTCAAAAATGCACGATATTGACGTTACAGAAAACCTCAGAAATCTTATCCAGACAACTACCAAGGAGCTTGCCGCACTCAAGCTGGCAGAAGAGATAGCACAGGGCAAGTACTCGGCCCCTGAGACAAGCCTCCAGGAAAAGCTTGACTTAGCAGTACGTGTTGCGCTTGCCATAGTTACCGAAGGCGTGACCATAGCACCTCTTCAGGGAATAAGCGAGGTCAAGATAAAGAAAAATGCTGACGGCTCTGAATATCTCTCCGTATCATTTGCAGGACCAATCCGCTCTGCCGGAGGCACAGAGGCTGCCTCTACCATGCTTATTGCGGACCATGTGCGCAAGATTGCGGGTCTTGACAAGTACAAGGCAAACTCTTACGATGATGAGACTGGCAGGTTTGTTGAAGAGTTACGTCTCTATGAGAGAGAGGTAGGAAGCTTCCAATTCCATGTTCCAGACGAGGATGTGGTTACCGTAATCTCGAATCTTGCTGTAGAACTTGATGGCATCGATACCGATCCCGTTGAGATTGTGAGCCACAGGAACATGACAAGAATAGGCACAAACAGGGTTCGGGGAGGGGCACTTCGTGTACTAAATGATGGTCTAATTGGCAGGTCCAGAAAGCTGCTAAAATTGATCGATCTATTCAAACTGGAGGGCTGGGATTGGCTCAAGGACCTAAAGGGTGCTATCCAGACAGGGGATGAGGATGCTGCTGCCCATAGAATGAGAGAAGTAATCACAGGCAGGTCTGTTCTCTCCATGCCAAAAAAACTAGGTGGGTTCAGGCTTCGGTATGGTCGTGCATGCAACACTGGATTTTCATCGATTGGTATCCATCCAGTCATTGCAGAAATTTTAGATCATGTGGTAGCAGTAGGCACTCAGATCAAGCTTGACATTCCAGGAAAAGCCGCAACGATTGCGTTTGTCGACTCGATTGATACTCCAGTTGTTAGGTTAGACAATGGCAATGTTGTAAAGATAAAGGACACCGCACATGGAATTCATCTAAAACCACACATTGAAAAAATTCTGCATCTTGGCGACATTCTCATCAGCTATGGAGACTTTCTTGAAAACAATGCAGAACTTGTGCCAACTGGATATGTGGAAGAGTTTTGGATTGAGGAACTAAAGGAAAAGGTTGCAAAATACGAGCCAAATGATTTCGAGTTGCTAAGCTATGCAGACAAGGTTCCGGACCTTGAGGAGGCGTTTAAGATATCGCTCAACTTTGGAATAGGCCTTCACCCGCACTACTTGTACTACTGGGACCAGATAACGATGGAAGAGTTTGAAAAGATCATAAGGCCTACCAAGCAAGAATCTGAACTTGTAGTTTACCCAATATCTGCAAAAGAAGTTCTGGAAAAACTTGGCGTTCCCCACGAAGTTGCAGGAGATTCAGCCATTCTAAAAGACAATGAAGCAAAAATTTTCTATTATCTACTATTTAGAAAACCAATCCAGCTCGACAAGACACTATCTGTTCTAGAAATAATCTCAGTCTCATCCGGGATCAAGATAATGCCCAAGTTCTCTACTGCCATAGGAGTTAGGGTTGGAAGGCCAGAAAAGGCAGCACTTCGAAAGATGAAGCCCCCCGTGCATACTCTATTTCCCGTTGGAAGCAAGGGCGGGGCATCTCGTGATCTTCTCAAGGCCTCAAAGCAACCAAACTTTTATTGTAACATCAATAACAGGATGTGCAAAAACTGCAACCTTCCTTCGATCAGTATAGCTTGTCCACGTTGCAAGGCAAAGACCGTTACAATATTTGTTTGCCCAAAATGTCGTAGTGAACTTGAAGAATCGCGTTGTCCCAAATGCAAGGTAAGAGCATTTGCCCATTCATATCGTGCATTTCCTCTCAAGGAGCTGCTCTATTCTGCTCAGGAAAAGACAGGCATTCGTGCGCAAGAGCCATTCAAGGGAGTAAAGGAGCTCATCAATCAGGACAGGGTTCCAGAGCCAATGGAGAAGGGACTCATACGACAGAGCCTTAACCTCAACGTATTCAAGGATGGGACTATCAGATTTGATGCAACCAATGCCCCTCTGTCACACTTTGAGCCGTCTTGGATTGGCACAACGCCTCAAAAACTTGTAGAACTTGGATATGCACAAGACAGCAACGGAAAACCACTTGAAAATCAAAACCAGCTTGTTGAACTAAAAACTCAAGATGTTATAATTCCAAAAGAATGTGGCGAAAGTCTTGTCCTTGTCTGCCAGTATCTTGACAAGGAACTTGGAAAATTATTTGGACAGCCTCCGTACTATAACGTAAAAAATACTGATGACTTGGTGGGTCATCTAATAATCGGTCTTGCACCGCACACTTCGGTTGGTATTGTTGGAAGAATAATTGGATATACTGATACCCAAGTCTGTCTTGGCACTGCAGTATGGCACTCTGCAAAAAGAAGAGATGCCGATGGCGATGCAGACTCGATAATGCTATTGATGGATAGCCTACTCAACTTTTCACGACTCTTCCTCTCTGACAGGATTGGTGGACTGATGGATGCACCCCTACTTGTGCAACCAATTGTAATACCACAAGAGGTTCAGAGACAGGCTCACAACTTTGAAGTAGCAACAAGTTATCCCTTGTCATTTTTCAATGCAACTTTGCAAAAAGAAAAAGCAAGTGAAATAAAAGACGTTGAAATTTTAAAATCAAGACTAGAAACCGAAAAACAATTCTATGATTATGGATTTACACACAAGACTAGCCATCTTACAACTTCTAGGTCCCGCAGTGCCTATTCCACACTAGGTTCTGTACTTGAGAAGCTTGACATGCAAATTAGGACTGCTGACATGATCAATGCTGTAGATCCAAGCGAGGTGGTTTCCATGGTCATGACAACCCATCTCTTGCCTGATATCATGGGAAACCTCAGGGCATATTCTGGCCAATCATTTAGATGCACATCATGCGGTGCGAGCTATAGAAGAATTCCTCTTGCAGGAAAATGCCTAGAGTGCCAGAACAAGCTAATTCAAACAATGACAAGGCCATCCGTTCAAAAATATCTCAAGCTTGCAAGAAGGATGCTTGGCAAGTATAGGATTGAGCCATATCTGAGAGGTAGAGTTCTTTCATTACTAGATGAACTCGAGCTTGTGTTTGGTAAAGAAGATGGTAGTCAGGCCTTGCTTACAGATTATGCCTAGCGAAGCTTGACGTAATCGTATCCGCCCATCTTGCTCTCAAAGCAATAGCGGACCTTTTGGTATTTCTTTCTAAATCGTTTGACTTCGGCCGCAACCTTTTTCTTGTCTTTTTTATCTACAACGACATTTTTGATAAATTCTGCAACTTGCTTCATTTGTGATTCTTTCATGCCAAGCCTTGTCAATTCCGAAACTCCAAGTCTCATGCCTCCAGGATGGAAGTAGTTGCGTCCTGCCTTGATATCCCCTGGAATCAATTGTCTGTTTACGATAATGTTTGCCTTTTCTAGATCTGCCTCGATAGTTCCTCCATCTCCAAATGAAAGAACATTTACTACAATCTGGTGTGATTTTGTAAATCCGCGTTTTTCTCCAAGGACTGTGAATCCTGCAGAGCTTAGATCTTCTGCTAAAGCTTTTGCATTCTTGACTACTTGAGCGGCATACTTTTTGCCAAACTCTAGCATTTCTGCAAATGCAATTGCCTTTCCTGCCATGTGGTGTAGATGATGATTGCTTGTCATACCTGGGAATGTTGCTTTCTTTATTTCCTCCCCGTACTTGTTAAATGAACAGACCATACCACCCTGCGGACCAAACAATGTCTTGTGGGTACTCATTGTCATTGCGTCAGCGCCTTCTCTGAGAGGATCTTGGAACTGTCCACCAGCGATAAGGCCGGCGACGTGAGCTCCGTCATAGTTTATGAACATATTGTAACCTTTCAGAAAATCTGCAAGTTCCTTTACAGGATGTGGGAACAAAAAGACTGAACCACCAAACATTGCAATCTTTGGAATCCTACCTGCCTTCTCCAGCTCCTGTACCTTTTGCTTTGTCTTGTCCACATCTATTGACATCTCTTCTGCATCAAATGGGTAGAACTCGATATCAAGTCCATGTACAAGTCCTGCAGTACCAGCATGTTCTTTTTTGCCATGTGAAATGTGGCCACCTGATGGAATAGATGGCGCAAGCATTACATCGCCTGGATTTGAAAACGCAGAATAGATTGCCAAGTTAGCAACAACACCGGAGATTGGTCTCACATCAACAAATTCAGCCTTGAATAGCTTTTGTGCAAGCTCCATGCACTTGAACTCTACCTTGTCGATGTAGATGCATCCTGCATAGACCCTTTCCCCAGGCCAGCCCTCTGCGTATCTATTTGCAAAGTCAGAAATTGTTGCCTCTCTAACTGCCGGACTAGGAATATTCTCGCTTGCAATTAATGGGATAGATTCTGAAAACCACTTGTTATGCGTCTTGAGCATGGAAAGAACTTCATTGTAAGCAGCACGGGGAGAATTGCGTGACATGTCTTGTTCGCCCAGTTTTCCTAATTTAAAACATCGGCCAGTCCAATCAAAAAATTAATCCAGTCTACATAAAGAATAATAAGGGAAAATCGGCCTCAGAAAAAACATGTCCCAAGCATCTGCAGGAGGAATTCCTGTAGTTATACTAAAAGAAGGTGCGTCGCAGACCAAGGGTCGCGATGCGCAGAAAAATAACATTACTGCAGCAAAGCTGATCGCTGAGATTGTTCACACAAGCCTAGGTCCAAGAGGAATGGACAAGATGCTTGTAGATTCTTTAGGAGATGTTACAATTACAAACGACGGTGCTACTATTCTAAAAGAGATTGACGTTCAACACCCAGCTGCAAAGATGATGGTAGAGATCTCAAAAACAGTTGATAACGAAGTAGGAGACGGAACAACATCATCAGTTGTCTTTGGTGGCTCACTTTTAGCAAAGGCAGAAGAGCTGCTAGAAAAAGACGTTCATGCTACTGTAATAATTGAGGGATTCCAAGCAGCATCGGAAAAGGCCTTATCCTTGCTTCAAGAGCTTGCAAAATCTGTAAGCCCAAATGAGAAAGACATTCTTCTCAAAGTAGCAAAGACAAGCATGGAATCAAAGCTGATCTCAGAGGACAGCGATATGCTCTCAAAACTTGTAGTGGATGCAATATTACAAGTTGTTGAAAAAGAAGAGAACGGAAACAAGGTTGATCTTGATAACATCAAGGTGGAAAAGAAAGCAGGGGGCTCAATTCGAAATACTCATCTAATCAAAGGCATAGTTCTTGACAAGGAAGTAGTTCACAGTGGCATGCCAACAAAGATTGAAAGGGCAAAGATTGCCTTGCTCAACTCTGCACTCGAGATTGAAAAGACAGAGATGAGTGCAGAGATTAGAATCACCGACCCAACCCAGATGCAAATGTTCCTTGAGGAGGAAAACAGGATGCTAAAATCCATGGTAGACAAGATTCATGAGATTGGAGCAAACGTGCTAGTCTGCCAGAAGGGAATCGATGACATTGCACAACATTATCTTGCAAAACAAGGAATTCTTTCAGTAAGACGTGTAAAAGAAAGCGATATGACAAAACTTGCAAAAGCTACTGGTGGAAGAATAAGCAGCAACATTGACGACATGACTTCAAAAGATCTTGGAACTGCTGAAACAGTAGAGCAAAGAAAAGTAGAGACAGAAAAATGGGTCTTTGTAGAAGGATGCAAGAATCCACGTGCGATTACTGTATTGATACGAGGAGGATCACAAAGAGTTGTAGATGAAGTTGACAGATCACTTCATGACTCGTTGATGGTAGTAAAGGATGTAATCGAGAAACCAGCCGTAGTAGCTGGAGGCGGTGCACCGGAAGAATTTCTTGCGTCAAACCTCAAGGATTGGGCAGATAGATTTGAGGGCAGAGAACAACTTGCAATCAAAAAATATGCAGAAGCCTTGGAGATTATTCCTCTAACAATTGCAGAAAATGCAGGAATGGATCCAATCAATACCATGGTTACCTTGCGTGCCAAGCAAAGCCAAGGAAAGAAATGGACTGGAATTGACGCACGAAACACAAGAGTAGCAGACATGTACTCCCTTGATATCATAGAACCAGTTGCTGTAAAAGAACAGATTATAAAGTCTGCTACCGAAGCCGCATGCATGATTCTAAGAATTGATGATGTTATTGCGTCATCTGGTAAAGGTGGAGGAAAAGGCGGACCTCCAATGCCACCAATGGGCTAACACCCTTTCATGCTAGAAAAATTATCAAGTTTCAAAATAGGTCCAGTTGTAGTTTTAAACGACTTTTTTCTTGATAGGATAATTTCCATATCTAACATTGGAAATTTCTATAACCAGATTATGGAAAAGATCAATTTTGGTGGAAGTATCAGAGGTATTCCACAAAAAGATCTCAAGGGAGGAAATGCAACAAATGTTGCTCATGCACTTGCAAGACTTGGATGTCCTGTCTCACTGATTACGATATCAGACAAGGCAGGCTCGGCACTTTTGAAAGAGACATTTTCAAAATTCAAAAAAGCATCTCTCTATGTAATTGACGGCAAGCCAGGAAGAACGACTTCACTTGAGTTTCAAAATGGCGGAAACATTGTCAATATAATGTTCTCTGATCTTGGAGACAATGAGAACTTTGGTCCCGAAAAGATTGGGAAAAAAGAACGAGAAGTATTGGGAAAAGCTTCTGCAGTAATTGTCACAAACTGGGCAAGCAACAAAAAGGGAACAGACCTTGCCAAGTTTGCGTTTGAGAAATCAAAAAATGCACTACATTTACTTGATCCTGCAGACGTACAAACAAGAGCGAAAGAATTCAAGGAAGCACTTGGAAAACTTGGCCCAGATCTTGATTCTTTGTGCATCAATGAAAACGAATGTAACGTCCTATTGGCACAGTATGGTCTTGGAAAAATTTCTGGACCAGCAGAGACAAAGAAGCTTGTCATGAATCTTGCAAGGAAATCCTCTGTAACAATGAATCTTCATACTGCCGCTGGTGCTTACTGGACAGACGGCGCTAAAGCAGAATTTGTAAAATCTTTTCCCTCAAACCCCGTCCTTGTAACGGGGGCGGGTGATGTCTGGGATGCGGCAAACATCGTTGGATATCTTGCAAAACTTGACCCTATCGAGCGGCTGACTTTTGCCAACGCTGTGGCATCTTTATACGTTGCAAACCCAGAAGGGATTCCTCCTACGATGGATGAAGCCCTTTATCTTGTGAATGCTTGACACTCTGACTATGGTTTGATGGACAGAATTTTTGTACATTCAATGCATTTGATGAAATTTTGACCTTTCTCAATATTGTCAGAGCCACATCGTATACAAATCACGATGTGTTTTCTTGAGCTTTTTACTCCGAAGAAATTCAAAAGGTCAAGTGTTTTATTCGAAACCACGCTCTGACAGATATTAGGTTAGGTTTGTGTAATTTATCAAGTAGGTCTGCAGTCAAGTGCATTGCAATCATTTTAGGCATAAATATCAAACAAAACAGAGACAATGCTCACGGATAGTACAAGCATAGGCGATTGATCCTATAACATATTCTAATGGATTTCAAGAGTTAGAATTGCCAATAGACCCCCTTCACATCTCAAATCTACAGGCTATAATAAAGGACAAAGAATTCTTCGGCAGGGTAAGAACAAGCCTGATTGAGATATCTACGAATGGAATATGGCAGAGATGTGGCAGACAGAGCTCTTAGGAGAATCAATAAGAGAAGAAATGAGGGTTAATTTAGACTTGGTGAGACAATCTAATTTCTAAAAATGCCTAAAAACACAATCTGCCTATTACAAATACGAGAAGCCTAGAATTATCGATGATACTGGTGGTCATTGCAACCGTAACAGTTGTAATATTCTTTGCCGCAATTTCGGAATCAAAACCAGATACTACGAGTAAACCGCATGCTCAAACCTTCAACTATGATGCAGATTATGCAGATCTTGTATCAAGTACTCTTTAACTAGGAACTACACACATAGCCAAGTCATGGACAAGAAAGTGTCAGGATTCGGAAGGTTTCTCGCTCCTTCCTTGGATAAAATCGAGGAAGAGTTGGGCGCAATTCATGCGGAGATTAGTACAGTAAATGCAAGAATGG
>JAWOLM010000135.1:0-3141 GCA_033853455.1 Nitrosotalea sp.
GGCGGATTAGATGGCGGAGTCTTGTACATTGACACAGAAGGAACATTCAGACCAGAAAGAATTGTCTCTATTGCAAAAGCAAATGGCCTAGATCCAGAAAAAGTACTTGACAGAATTATAGTGGCAAAAGCATACAACAGTTCACACCAAGAGTTGATAATGCAAGAAGTAGGTCCTGTGATTGAAGAAAACAAGATAAAATTAATCGTGGTAGACTCTGCAGTCGGATTATTCCGATCAGAATATCTCGGAAGAGGAACTCTATCTGTAAGACAGCAAAGACTAAACAAGTTCATGCATTTGCTCTCTAGAACCGCAGAGGCATACAATATTGCAATAATTGCTACCAACCAAGTCCAGGCATCTCCTGATACATTCTTCGGAGATCCAACAAGACCTGTTGGAGGAAATGTTGTGGGACATGCCTCAACTTACCGTGTATACCTCAAGAAATCTGGTAAGAAGAGAATTGCAAGAATGGTTGACAGTCCGCATCACCCCGAACAAGAAGTGCTCTTCACTGTAACGGAAGGCGGTGTAGCCGACCCAGAAGAAGAGACAAAAAAGAAAAAGAAAGAAGAACCTGAGGAATAGGTTCTAATCCTTATTTCCTTTATTTTCAAGTTTATTTTCCTTTTACAGCCAGTAAGTGTTAAATTAGGTTCGACGGAAGTTCTAGCGATATGACTACTAAGAAGCCGCGAGGTCGTTCCCATGGCTTTATGCACAAGGCACGATCTGTAATGACAAAGGATGCGGAGAGAGGAGTATCTTTCCTATTACGAGAATACAAGGTAGGAGACAAGGTACTGGTAATCATAGACCCATCACAACACAAGGGCTTGCCACACCGTAGATACCATGGCAAGGTAGGAACTGTAAATGGGGTGGGACGCAGGACAGTAAAATTGGCAGTCAAACTAGGTAACAAGACAAAAACCTTAATCACTAGGTTGGACCATATCAAACCGTTTGGTGTGTAAATATGGAAGAAGTTAAGAAAAAACAACCCATCTCTATTCCAGAGGTTAAAGAAATTATGGAGAAAGTAGATCCTGAATCTATGGATCAAATTCAAAGATGGACGTATGACTATGTTACCAAATTTGCAAATATTGATTCAAAGGCTGCAAAGAAACTCAAACAGCAACTCGTCAAAGAGTGTAACATAACTGACGAAGAAGCAGTTGAGATTGTAAACAATCTGCCCTCTACCGAGGCAGAATTGAGAGCGTTTACTTTTGGCTGGAAAAAGCTAATTCTAGCTGAAACGCTTGACAAAATGCTGAAAATCATCAAGGAGAACGTCTAAACTTAGGAGCCAAGTTTCCTTGGAGAGAGCTCAAACTAGAAAGTATGAAGAGTACGCATACGTGTTAGATTTTATCGCTAGAGGAAAATCAACTACAGTGCGAGGCAGAGATGGGATAATTGTAACTGCATTGGGAGAGGAACGACTGACCATACTTGAACTACTGGCAATGCCAAATTCTACTTTTGAGATAGGTGAACGTGTATACATTGGAAAAGAAGGAAGAACAAAGATACTTTCAGTTCTCGGAAGATTAGATTTTAACCAGATTTCGTCTTCTGCACAAAGCGAACTTGCAGCTGTTGTTGAAAAGATAGTTATACAAAATGAAACAAGGTTCATAGATTATCTAAACAACGCACAGCCGCTGACGCCAAGAATACACGCATTGGAACTAATCCCTGGCATTGGAAAAACATACATGAAAACTATGCTCGAGGAACGAGAAAAACGAAAGTTCACGGATTTCAAAGACTTGCAAGAAAGAGTAGGACTCAAAGAACCTGCAAAACAAATTGCAAAAAGAATTATCGAAGAGATTACAGGCGAAACTAGAATGAATCTCTTTGTTAGAAAATGAGCAAGCGTCACGCGTTAGGACAACACTTTCTAAAATCTGACTCGGTTGCAAAATCAATAGTTGATCTTGCTAAAATTAAAAAGAGTGACATTGTTCTTGAGGTGGGCACTGGAAAAGGCATATTGACACCGTATCTTTGTAGCAACGCAAAAAAGGTAATTTCCATCGAAAAAGATGCTGGATTCTATAGGGAAGCAAAGGTACAGTTTTCTCATCTCAAAAACCTAGTCTTAGAACACGGAGACGCCTTTGAAATGGACGTGGATTTTACCATTTTTGTCTCCAATCTGCCTTATTCGGAGAGTCGTAACGCCATAGAATGGCTTGTCCAGAGGGAGTTTTCGCATGCCATAGTGATGATTCAAAAAGAGTTTGCTCAAAAACTGCTTTTAAAAGAGGGAAAAGGTAGAAGGGCAGTCTCTGTGCTTGCAAGTTATTGTTTTGACATGGAAAAACTCTTGGATGTCAGCAGATCGAATTTTCAACCCATGCCAAAGGTCGATTCTGTAGTGATAGGAATAAAACAAAAGAAAAAGATATCAAAAGAATTGCTGACTGCAGTTAACAAACTCTTTTCTTTTAAGAGAAAGACGGTAAGGAATATTGCAAGACAGTTTGGTCTTGAGATAGATTCTGATAAAAGACTTGAAGACCTATCTGATGGAGAGATAATGGATATTGCAAAGAAAGTCATTTAATGAATATTATAAACCGGACGAGGACACATTCTTTCTTGCTGACAACATACAAAACGAGAAGGGTCATGCCGCACTTGATGTTGGAACAGGTTCTGGCTTTCTTGCAAAAGTTTTAGCTAATAACTTTGAACTGGTAATTGCAACTGATATCAGCTTTGATGCATTGAGGGAAGCACACAAAGTTGTGGAAAATTGTATTTGTTGCAATTCTGCAGATGCACTGCAATATGGCTTTGATCTTGTTGTTTGTAATCTGCCATATTTGCCATCAGATCAAGTTGCAGATCCTACTGTGGATGGACTAGAAGAGGGCCTTGGTATTACTACTGAAATAATAAAATCTGCAAGCAATGTGGTTAGAAAAAATGGTAAACTTTTGTATCTCACATCTTCTCTTGCAAACTTTCAAGAACTGATAAGGAGGACTGAACGTCTCGGATTTTCTGCAAAGATACTATCAAAGAAGAAACTCTTTTTTGAGGAATTGATACTTGTAGAATGTACAAAACTCTAAATTCATTAAGATGAGAATAAACATTACTCATAAAATA
>JAWOLM010000136.1:0-4417 GCA_033853455.1 Nitrosotalea sp.
CTTGTACAATTAGAGGTGGAGTACCTGCCTCTTTGCTTTCCTTGAGTCTTTGGTTTACTCTGATGATATCAACAAGCTTGTGTGTCAAGTCGTCTTCTGACCTAATTCCAGTCTCCAAAATTATTGAAGGTCGTACTGTAACAGGAGGAACAGGCAGGACTTGAAGTACAAACCACTCTGGTCTCGCAGTGGTAGGATCATATCCAAGTAGTTTTAGGTCATCGTCTATCATATGAGAAAATCTTTCACGTATAGTAATTGGAAGTAATCGGTTTTCTCCAAGCTCGGTGCGTTCGATGAAGATAGTTGGTTTTGTAAATATCATTTCATATTGGGATTTTCCGCAATGAGGACATGTTTTCTCTTTCTTTGCTCTTTCAATTATTTCGTCAGGGATGTGTTTGATTGAGATTACGCTGTATGCAGCTTCTTTTTGCATTATTTGATGATAGTTTCCAAGTTCTTCTTGAGGTATCTTGAGTCTTGCACATGATCTGCAAGTTGTCAGCAAAAGCTTGTAGATGTTATCAATGAATGCAATATGCAAGACAGGCTCTGCAAGTTCGATATGTCCAAAGTGTCCAGGACATCTTGCTGCAGTATTTCCACAAGTGAGACATTTCTGGCCTGGTTCTAAAGTACCAAGTCTTCCATCCATCAATCCACCTTGAACAGACATTCCATCTTCATCATAGGTTTCTGGTGCGGTAATCTCTGCAACAGAGTATTTTCTAATCTCAGTTGGAGACCAAACAGAAAACTTGATTCCATCAATTACTTTGATTGTTTCAGATGCCATTACACTCTCTCCTTTATCAAAAGTCTTGGAGCAACATCAAGGCTCATCATTTCCTGCAATAAGAGTTTGAATGCATAAGCAACTGAGACTGAGGTAACCTTTGCCTTGTCTCCACACACTCTGCATACAAATCGTCTTTGTTTTATATCATAATATGATACTAATCCACATCTCTCACAGACATAGATCTCTGCCTTGTCAGATTCTTCAAGTAGCCTGTCCTTTAACATCATTGATGCACCATATGCAATAAGACAGTCTCTTTCCATTTCACCAAATCTCAGACCACCACCTCTTGCACGACCTTCTGTTGGTTGCTTTGTAAGCATCTGTACTTGTCCTCTTGCTCTTGCGTGTATCTTGTCCGCTACCATGTGGTGAAGTTTTTGATAATAGACAACACCTACAAAGACATCGACTGGAAATGCTTTTCCAGTTCTGCCATCATACATGGTCTCTTTTCCAGAATACTTGAATCCAGCAGATTCCAAGACACCCTTGACATCTTCTAGTTTTTCACCAACAAATGCAGATCCGTCCATTTTAGATCCACGCAAAGCTGCGGCTTTTCCTGTTACAGATTCGAGAAACATTCCCACTGTCATTCTAGATGGGAAAGCATGAGGATTGATCATAACATCTGGCACTACACCGTCAGCAGTATATGGTAGGTCTTCATGATTGACAAGCAAACCAACTACTCCTTTCTGTCCGTGTCTTGATGCAAACTTGTCTCCAATTTCTGGAATTCTCAAGTCTCTGACTCTTATTTTGTACATTCTTCCACCATCATGAGATTGAGTCATTACAACAGTGTCTACAACTCCATTCTCTGATGGCCTGACACCAATTGATGTGTCTCTTCTATAAGGTCCCTTTACTTCAAATTCTCTATATTCTTCCATAAATCTAGGTGGACTAGTTTTTCCAATTAGTATGTCTCCTCCTTGTACTGTAGCCTCTGTTGCGATAACACCGTCCTCTTCAAGTAATCTATATGCTTTGTCTCCTCGAAAGCCTCGAATGTTTCCTTCCGCTGTTGGAATCTCGAAATTGTCTCTCATTCCGCCAGGATATTGTTTGGCTTCGGCTTCGTAAATTCTGTAAAAGAATGTTCTTCCAAGTCCACGCTCTACAGATGACTTGCTCAATACTATGGCATCTTCAATATTGTAACCGTCAAAAGGTAACACTGCAACAACACAATTTTGTCCCGCTGGTCTGTCTTCCAATCCCAAGAGTCCCATTGCCTTTGTTGTGACAATTGGTACCTGAGGATACAACATTAGGTGTTGTCTTACGTATGTACTTGCGTTCATCAATGGGGTAGAAAAGCCAAGGCTTTGCTTTGCCATAGCTGACTCGTATGTATTTCTAGGAGACTGGTTGTGTTCTGGATATGGAATAATTGACGCACCTGCACCAAGAATTGCAGATGGGAATATTTCCATATGAGTATGCTTTTTCATGTCAGTTTCATCAATTGCAATGTAACAGTTCTCCTCTTCATTTGCATCGACCAGTTCTATTACTCCCATGTGCAAAAGGTCTGTCCAAGACAGAAACTTTTTACTTACTTTTTCTATGAGTTCTTGTGTTAACAGTAATTTGCTGTCTTTTATCACAATCAATGGTCGCAAAACTCTTCCCGCATTACAGTTGACATAGAGTCTCTTAGTAGAACCCTCTACGCTAGATTGATACAAAAAGATTCCAACGTGCGGATGAATCTTAAAGTTTCGTCTGAGATCTCTTAGCGAGTCTACTAATTTTTGACCGTCTCTGTAATATCCAATCAATCTGCCATCTACAAAAACTCTGGTTCCCTCTTTTTTCAGATCATCTTTTGCATCAGAAACATAAGTCACACCCAAATCGTAAAGTTTCTCAATGATGTCTTCTGATGCAACATTTACTGATATTATAGCTGAAAGTGCCAAGTTCTTTACAAGACCACAGTTAGAACCTTCTGGAGTTTCACTTGGACAAATTCTTCCAAAGTGAGTAGCGTGAAGATCTCTTGCCTCAAAGTTAGGTTGGCTTCTGCTAAGTGGTGACTGGATTCTTCTAAGGTGACTAATTGTTGATAGGTAGTTTGTTCTATCCAAAAGCTGTGTTACACCAACACGCCCTCGTCCCCAGTTTCCTGTTGCAATTGCGTTGTTTAGCTTGTCTGTAACTATACCTGGTCTAACAGCAGCTGCTACTGCATTTATTCCTCTTTTTTGTCCTGATCTCTCTAACTGATATTTCATGTCTCTGACCAAATTTCTAAAGGCAGTTCTGAACAAATCAGCTAGCATCTGGCCTGCGAATTTTATGACCTTGTTTCCATAGTGGTCTTTGTCGTCTGGTGTAATCCATCCTAGTTTTAGTTCAATTAGCTTGCAAGTGGCCTCACCTAGGAAGAGTGATTTTTCTTTTCTGTTATCAGGATGCTTTCCAAGATGTGGTAAAAGTCCCCAATCAAGCAAAGTCTCTGCTCTCTTTATCTGGAATTCTTCTAACATACCCGGTGCAATTCTCTTGCTGATGTAAACGATAGCATCTTTGGCAGTTGGTACATCGCCAGATTTTTCAAACGAAGCCTCAAGTTCATCTTGAATCTCATCTACTAGAGAGACCGCTGCCGCAATTTCTCTGTCAGATTCAAGGCCTAATGCGCGCATCAAAGTAACTACAGGAATATCAACAGGTGAACCAGGAATTTTTGCTACAATCAGCCCGTCATTTTTCATAACAAGTTCCAGTTTTGCTCTATAACCAACAATTGAAGAATACACCTTTGCTTTGAAGACTGTGTTTCCTCCAACAGTCTCTTTGTCGACTATAATTTTGTTGTATGAAAGATCTTCCAGTCCTACAATTACACGTTCAGAACCATTAATGATAAAATAACCACCGGGATCATTTGGATCCTCGCCATATTCTACAAGTTTTTGTTCAGAAAGATTGTGCAGGATGCAAGCATTAGAACGCACCATCACTGGCATGTCGCCAATGTGCACATATCTTGATTCAAGAATTTTTCCATCTTCCACAACACTTGCTTCCAGCATAATAGGAGAAGCATAAGTTACATTTCTTAATCGAGCTTCCATTGGTGCTATGTGTGTTATTGATCCATCCAATTCCATCATGCGAGGTTGTTGTAGTTTTACTTTACCAAGTTGAATCTTATACGGATATTCTGCACTCTCAATTTCAATTTGTCCTACTTCATCAATAATACTTTGAAGTCCTCTTTCAAGAAATTCATCGTAAGAATTTAGGTGCTGCCTTGCGATTCCTTCTCTTTTTAAAATATCCTGAACTATTGGCCAGCGTTTATGTGAAATGTTTGCCATTATTCTTCCACCACATACCTGTAATAGCTACTCTCGCCAGCCGTAGGACTTTTCCTTGTTATCTTAATCATGTCACCAGGCTTTACTCCCAAGCTTCGGATTGCAGGATCACTGACATAAATCAAAGGCATCTCCGTTGGTTTTGTGTGATATTTTTCTAACACTTTTTCTGCTTCTTCCTTTGTCATTATTTCATGCTTTGGGACATAGATATGATCTGGAATGAGAGTTTTTTCTTTCTTGACTGTCATGTTAAAACCTCCTTTGAACA
>JAWOLM010000137.1:0-15957 GCA_033853455.1 Nitrosotalea sp.
AGAATCAATCTCAAAGGATATCATGATACTACGCCAGAAGAAAGGATAATCAAATTTGTCGCATCAAAAAGTCCAGCAGTATTATTGGACGAAATAGAAGACAAAAATGCACTTGATCTGCTAAAAAAAAGACCCGAGTTTCTATCTCTTACTTCACAAAAACTCATCACTGTAAATCTTACTGAAAAAGGAGCTGAGATAGCCAATAATGCAAGCCAAACAACAGAAGCAGATTTGGGTCGTGCAATCGATGTAGAGGCTGTAGCTCCTACAGTTTTTGCTGCAAAAAGCCATCCGCTACAAGATGTAATTGACGAGGTGCGCGAGATATTTGTCAGCCTTGGTTTTACAGAACTGGTCGGAAACTGTACACAGTCAAGCTTTTGGAACTTTGATGCTCTTTTCATTCCGCAAGATCATCCAGCAAGAGAGATGCAAGATACATTCTACCTGAAAGACTTGAAAGCGGGAACTGTATCCACAACAGAACGGATCAAAAAAGTCTCAGCTGCTCACAAAAATGTGTGGCGTTATGCGTGGAATCTTGATGAGGCAAAAAAAATGGTATTGAGAACTCATACAACATGTGTTACAATCAAAGCACTTGCAGATTCTAATTATGATGAAGCCCGACTGTTTTCTATTGGGAGGGTCTTTAGAAATGAAAAGGTCAGCTACAAACATCTCGTGGAGTTTAACCAAGTGGAAGGAGTAGTGGTTGGAAAAAAAGTAACACTACGCGATCTTATGGGCCTGCAGATGGAATTTTACAGAAAGATGGGAATTAAAAAAGCCAAGTTCTGGCCAACATTTTTCCCGTATACGGAACCTTCTCTTCAATCCATGATATATAACGAAAGACATGACAAGTGGGTGGAACTATTTGGTATGGGAATTTTTAGACCGGAGGTTACAAGACCCCTTGGAATAAAGAATCCCGTACTTGCATGGGGTGGTGGCATTGAAAGAATAGCCATGCTAAAGTTTGGTCTTGATGATGTCCGTGAACTCTATAACAACAGACTAGGATGGCTTAGGAGTGTCTCAAAATGCCAGTAGTTACATTGTATTTTAATAGAATTGCAAAGATTCTTGGGCGCAAGGTTTCAAGAGAAAAAATTCTTGATATCATACCATATTTGGGGCTAGACATTGAGGAAGAGACGGAGAAATATCTCAACTTAGAGTACAGCCCAAACAGGCCTGATTTTTCCACAGACTATGGCATTGTTTCAGCTCTCCAAGGCCTTCTTGGAATCAAGATTGGCATGCCAAAGCTTGTCATCAAAAAAGGAAAAGATGCTATAAGGGCAGATTCTTCTGTCGGCAAGGTCAGACCCTTTGTTACAGCAATTGAGGCAAGAAACGGAAGACTGGATGATGAAACAATCAGACAAATTATTGTGATGCAGGAGGACTTGCATAATGGTATAGGTAGAAGAAGAAAAAAGGTCTCAATTGGCATTCATGACCTTGACAAGATTCGTTTTCCACTAGTTTACAAAACCGTACCTAGATCACACAGCTTTACTCCTCTTGGATCTGATGATAACATGACAATATCAGACATTCTAGAAAATACTGAAACTGGAAGAGGATACAAGCATCTACTTGAGGGTCATCAAAAGATACCAGTTATTTTAGATTCCACGGGCAATATCATATCATTTCCTCCCATCATAAATTCAAAGCTCACCGAAGTAAATATAGAGACTAAAAATCTCCTAATTGAAGTTACTGCAACTGACAAAGAGACTGCAGAAGATGCACTTGCCGTAATATCATATACTTTGCAAAGTGCAGGCTTCAAACTATTTTCTGTAAGGGTAAGTGGGGCAAGCAACTCGAGTCCGCGCCTCTCAGCTAGAACCATGCTTTTAGATCCAGAACTTGTTAACACAACATTAGGTCTTGACCTTAGCTCTGCTGCTATGGTACGATCGTTGAAAAAGAGCAGACTTGATGGCAAAATAAGAGGCAAGAAAATTCTCTGTACAATCCCACAGTACAGGACAGACATCTTTGGTCCAATTGATCTGGTTGAAGAGATTGCTCTTGGTTATGGGATACAAAGTATGACGCCTACAATTCCACAATCCACCCTAGCTGGACAAAAAAATAGTTTGACTAGTCTGTTAGAGGCTGCAAGGGATATCATGATAGGGCTTGGCTATACGGAAGTAGTCAATTTTGGTTTGTCAGGAAAACATCTACAATATGACTTGGTAAAGCGGGATGCAACAAATTTGATGTCTGTATCTGATTCAAAGAGCCAAGAACATCATGTCTTACGTGAAACACTTCTGCCTGGATTGATTGACGTATTGTCAAGAAACATCCATGAGCCCTATCCTCAGAAAATATTTGAAATCGGTACTGTATTTGAGAGAGACAGCCCAATCAAAGAGGAAATTAATCTTGGTTGTCTGAGTGCACATAACAATGTAAGCTATACCGAAATTAAATCGATACTACAATCTCTTCTAAAATCTGGATTTAACATCACGGGTGTTACTAAGACGCATGATGACCCGCTATTTGTACAAGGAAGAGCAGCAAGTGTTTTGATCCAAGACAAGAAGATTGGTATGGTAGGAGAAATCTCGCCTCAAATACTTGACAACTTTAAGCTACGAGTTCCAGTTGCAGGATTTGAGATTACCCTCTCTGGTTCTGTAATTTAGTATCCTATCTCAGTTGCTTTTTTCCGAATGTGTAAAACTCACTGATCCGATTTTTTAGTGAATTTGTACCTGTTATGCAACGTTTGATTAAACTCACTGGATTAATATTTGACTAGTGAATAATCTACTACGCCCCAAAATGCACGCAGACGGACTATGAGGATAAAATATGATTTTTGGTCCACCCAGCCGTGCGACATGGGCACCCCGGTATGAGAGCTAGATGAGGGTTTCGGCTAAAATCACCAATGATTCTCTGCGAGTCAGAACCGGGGAACATTTTATTTTTTTGAAAAATATTATCAATCCTAATCGTTTTTCTATTTTTGAATAGAAATACCCTTTTCATCACAATAATTTAGACAAATCTCATGAAAGCAAAACGATAGATCTATTGATATATTTGACTTGTATAGATATGTCATGGCAACTGCATATGTGTTAATAAATTGCGAACTTGGTTCAGAAGAAGCAATTATTTCGCAGCTGAAAGCAATTAATGGCGTAAAAGAAGTTCATGGCACATTTGGAGCCTATGATATCTTGGCCAAAATCGAGTCTCCGACAGTAGAAGCCCTCCGGGAGATTATTACTTGGAAAATTCGTAAAATAGAGAAGATTCGCTCAACTCTAACTTTGATGGGAATCGAAGGTCAAAGTTAGCTCTTCCTTCTTTTCCTAATCTACTCATCTTTTCGATACTCAAATCTTTTTTCAAGCAAGACCTTTTAACTATGCTTCATCCTTGAGCAGACGTGCTTCTTCATTTCATTTTCCTTGTAAAGGAAGAAGAACTGGAATCAAGAAAGTGGGAATTCCAGTATATAGAAAAGATGGCCGATTTTTATAAGACATGGATAGAAAAGACGTTTTCCATAAATGTTGATGTCAAATCAGACGAGATGATAGTAAAATCAGGTGGTAGATTTAGACTGATGGATACATCAGTGATTTTAGAAGATCATGAAAGCAGAGGGGAAAATATTTTCCATTTTTATTTGACATATTTTAGACCATTATGGACCGATTGTACCTGTGAAGGTTATTTTGCAGAAAACTTTGGTATGATATGGTGGCAAAAAAGCCCTCAAAGAGATGACATTGAATTTCTGAGAGAAAAAAACTGTACCAAAGTATCTCATGAACTTACTCACGAGTTTCTAAGACAACTGAGATACAAAAATTACAAAGAACTAGTTCATGAGATCTGGGATAAGCATCTTTTTGCCTCACTGCCCTTTGAGTATTATGACGCTAATCACAAAAAAACAGAAAAAAACCCACTCTTTGCAACACTTGATACAACTAGCATAAAGCCCTGACCTTAGTCCTATTTATTGCAAAGATCTGGAACTGAGAAGAGTAGCACAACTCTTGCAAAGCTTGTGTTTGAAAAGCTGATCCATGTTAGTGAAACGGACATGTGGCATGTCTGACGGCTCGACAGTGTGGTTACCACATAACGTTTGCCATTTTCCAGGAGGAAGATAATGATTCTTCACTACTCCAAAATATCTGCCTCTCTTATAGTAAAACCATCCGAATGTCATACGTGTGGTCTCTGTATCCTCCACAGTAATCATATTTGGCAAATCCTACACAATGACTGAAATACATTGCGTATCTTTTCTACGATCATTATTGCCTTAAGACCGCTAACGTTCTAAAAGACTATAAGTAAGTGTTTTAGAGTTTTTTCATGCCAGAATTTCTTTGTCCAGAATGCGGCAAAAGACTATTTCATGAAAATGAAACAACACTAACTGTGGAAAAACAAGTTCATACAAAATTCTGTCCAGCTAAAAAGAAGCACTAGCACTTTGTGACAGAATATATCTTATTTTCAAAACTTGCCGTCTTAAAATCAATCTTATTTTGTGGATCCTTCTTGCGAGTCTTACTCAACTTTTCTAGCGTAACGAGTGCTTCACCATCAAAGCCAACTGAGGAGCCAAATACCCCTTCTGATAGCTGATTTCCATGCTCGCCTTTTTTGATATCGTCAATAACTTCGTAGAATTTGACCGCCTCTCTCTTTGAAATTGGACTACCGCTTGATTTGTTAAAACCAACTGCAATATACATTCCATTGTTCTTTACTGCAATTGGAACCTTGTGAACCTTACCAGAATGTCCTGGGATCTTCTCATTTAGAAGGATTTCACACTTGTGAAACATGCTTGAAATATATGCAAAAAAGCGATAATCGGCAAAACTGCCATCAGAATTTTCCTCACAATCGACAAAAACCTTGTGAAGCAGTGCAAGGGCTGAATCATTCATGCTTTGCAGCCTTTCCTCGATTCTTCCCTTTCTAAGTAAATCCGAATTACAATCAGTTGCTATTTTTTCAAGAATAAAAGGAGGAAGATTATAGTTTTTCAGAGTAGAAACGTATGTTCCTGTTTTAGAGGCGCCAAATGTTGGAAAGTTACCACGACTCAAATTTCTTTCCTCCAGATATTGTATTGATTAATAGAAATCATCCCCACTTGACCAGCTTATTATCATCGCTTTTTCCTTATAACTGTTCTCTAAAATTAAGGATCTAAAGATGGTGGGGCCGACCGGAGTTGAACCGGCGACACACGGGTCACTACAGCTCCAAACTGTACATCATCCTTTCGTCAGTGAAGCTAGTTGAACCACTGGAGCCCTTAGCGGTGATCATGTGATGTATCCTGTCGCCATGCCTGGCTAGGCTACGACCCCACGTTTGGTCAATAAATACACTTGAATTTTAATTTACTTGACTGCTGAAGATTTATTGCAGCCATGAAAAATCTAATCAATTGGTGTATACAATCTGAATTTTGTCAAGTTGAGACAAGTTAGCTGTATTACACAAAACAGAGCTGAGGAATCATGGTAAAACCAATAATGTTGATTCTGGCAGCAATTCCAATACTTGCAGCTATCTTCATAGTTGTTCCACAATTGACTAGACCAGAGATTCCAAGTGCCGAAGTAAACTCAGAAGATGTATTGGCAGTTCAATACACGAAAGAGCATCTACAGAAGATTTCGTTTGGTCTAACACAAAGTATAGGGGCAGATACTGCCGAAGTTTTAACAATACAAAGTGACGGCTCTACGGTGTACAGCCTTACAAAGAACGGTTATTCTAATCCTGACGTGAAATACCAACTATCAAAAGATGAATTCATTCAACTAGAGTCAATAATAAAGGAAACGGGCTTTGTAGGCATTCCTAATACCGTTTACCAAGTCAAACCTGATGCTACAAATTATGAAAAATATGGATTACAGGTGACGCTCAATGGCAAGACGGTAAATTTGCAGTGGGCAGACCAGAATGCAAGCCAGGAATTTATTCCTCCAATAATAAGTCAAGTGCAATCAAATCTCGATAATATCATCGCTGAAATAATAAAATAAATAGATCTCGAAGGGATCAAATTGTATGATTCCACTCTCAGGTGATCTTGGCAACGCAAAAGGTATAGTTCGAGATGGCTTAGGCCTAATTGAAACTAGAAGGGGTACTTCCACTCTTAAACGTGGTTTTGCTCATATGTTGAAAAATGGTGTTGTTATGGATGTCACAACTGTAGAACAAGCTCAAATAGCAGAAGATGCAGGAGCTGTCGCGGTGATGGTTTTGGATAAACTTCCTGCTGATGTCAGAAAAGCTGGAGGAGTAGCTAGAACTGCTAGCATTAGAATTATAGAAGAGATAATGGATTCAATCACAATTCCTGTAATGGCAAAATGTAGAATTGGACATGTTTACGAAGCCAAAGTTTTGGAGGAGACTGATGTTGATATGATTGATGAGTCTGAAGTTCTTACGCCAGCAGATGAATTTCATCACATATGGAAATGGGATTTCACAACTCCATTTGTTAACGGTGCAAGAAACTTGGGAGAAGCACTTCGAAGAATTGAAGAAGGAGCCGCAATGATAAGAACAAAAGGCGAACCTGGAACTGGAAATGTAGCTGAAGCTGTAATTCATATTAAAAATGTCAACACTGAGCTACGAAGAATAAAATCAATTTATGATGCTGGGGACGACCAAGATCTTGTCAGTATTGCACGTGAACTAAAAGTATCATACTCACTCGTAGAAGAAACCGCAAGTCTGGGTAGGTTACCCGTAGTAAACTTTGCAGCTGGAGGAATCTCTACACCTGCAGACGCTGCATATTTGATGACACTAGGATGTGATGGAATTTTTGTTGGTTCTGGAATCTTCAAGTCTGATGATGCAAAGGAAAGAGCACAAGCCGTAGTACTTGCCACTACCTTCTGGGAAGACCCTGACAAAGTGAAAGAAGCACAAAAGATGGTAGATGAACGACAATCCATGTTGGGACTAGATACCAAAAACTTGGAGCTTCGAATGCAAGAAAGAGGAAGCACTGCATGAGTGGAATAAACATTGGGATCCTTGCGGTTCAAGGAGATGTGACAGAAAACCTATCTGCTACAAGAATGGCAATGGATGAGCTTGGTGTCGAAGGAGTTGTAAGTGAAGTGAAAACTCCAGAACAGATATCTGATCTTGACGGATTGGTTATTCCAGGTGGCGAGAGTACTGTGATTGGGACACTCTCTCTAATCAATGGGTCATTGAAAAAAATAAAAGAAAAAATTGCATCTGGCATGCCTGTTTTGGGAACTTGCGCAGGAATGATCCTCTTGTCAAAAAAGGCAAAAGACAGAGTTGTAGGGGAGATGGAACAACCATTGTTAGACTATCTTGATATCAAGATTGAACGAAATGCTTTCGGAAGGCAAAAAAACTCATTTGAAGCAGATGTCTCACTTGAAAAAATTGGAATACCTAAATTTCGTGGCGTGTTTATCAGAGCTCCATCTGTGGTTGATGCAGGAAAGACTGTAGAGATCCTTTCAAAGATTGATGAAAAAATAGTTGCAGTAAAACAGGGAAATATCATTGGAACCTCATTTCATCCAGAACTCACAGAAGATCTATCATTACACAAGTACTTTGTTACTTTAGTACAAAAGAAAAACTAGCACAAATTTTTCTGATTTATTACTCTATTGAGGACGATTTATATTAAATTCCATTCATTATGAAATTGTTTATTATGGAGATAGAGACAACTATTGAGCTTGTTTCTGGAGTCTACAAAAAACTAGAAGAGAATATTTCAAAATATAGAAAGATAACAAACCGACCATTAACTCTGGCAGAAAAGATTCTTGCTGGCCACTTGGAAGATATCGATAGTGCAAAGAACCTTGAGCCTGGCAGATCCTATGTTTTTCTTAACCCTGATAGAGTAGCATTACAAGATGTTACAGGCCAGATGGTTATACTTCAATTCATGCAATCCGGATTAAAGCGAGTCGCACTGCCAACAACAGTTCACTGTGATCACCTCATACAAGCAAGAGTAGGAAGCGACGAAGATACAAAACTTGCATTGGATGAAAACAGTGAAGTCTACAAATTTCTCGAGTCTGCATCAAGAAAGTTTGGCATGGGATTTTGGAGGCCAGGTGCAGGAATAATACATCAAGTGGTTTTAGAAAATTATGCATTTCCGGGAGGACTGATGATAGGTACCGATTCTCATACTCCGAATGCAGGTGGCCTTGGTATGATAGCAGTAGGAGTCGGAGGTCTCGACGCAGCAGAAGTGATGGCTGGATTTTCTTGGGAGCTTTTGTATCCAAAAAGAATTGGAATTAATCTGAAAGGAGAACTAAACGGTTGGACTGCTCCCAAAGATATCATTTTGTATGTTGCCTCAAAACTTACGGTTTCAGGAGGAACAAATGCAATAGTAGAATATTTTGGCCCTGGCGCACGAACAATAAGCTGTACTGGAAAGGCAACAATAACCAACATGGGTGCAGAGATTGGAGCTACCTGTTCACTATTTCCATACGATGAAAAAATGGATGCCTATCTGAGAGCTACTGGACGTGATAAGATTGCCGACATTGCAAAGGCACACAAAGACATACTTGTTGCTGATGCTGACGTTGAACAGCATCCTGAAAAATATTTTGATAAAGTAATTGAGATTGATCTCTCTACACTTGAACCGTATATTGTCGGACCACACACACCAGATCTTGCAAGACCAATATCGCAACTTGCAGACGATGTCAAGAAAAATAATTATCTTGATACAATCTCTGTAGCGTTAATCGGCAGTTGTACAAATTCTTCCTATGAGGATATGACAAGAGCCGCAAATGTGGCAGAGCAAGCAAAAGAACATGGACTCAAGGTAAAGATACCGTTACTAGTAACTCCGGGGTCTGAACAAATTCGTGCTACAATAGAAAGAGATGGTCAAATGGAGACGCTTGTCCAAGTTGGTGCAACTGTATTGGCAAATGCTTGTGGACCTTGTATTGGGCAATGGCGTAGACCGGAACTAAAATCTGGAGAGCCTAACACTATAATCACTTCATTTAATCGAAATTTCCCTGGAAGAAATGATGGAAGAAGAGAAACGATGAACTTCATAGGAAGCCCTGAACTCATTGTAGCTCTTGCACTAGGAGGGCGATTGTCGTTTAATCCCATGAAGGACCAAGTTATCAGTCCTGATGGCAAGAAATTCATTCTCGAGCCTCCAAAAAAAGCACCCGAAGTTCCTCTCAAAGGTTTTCAAAGTGTGAAAGATGTTTATGTTTCACCATCAGAAATTCCAGATCTTGTCGCAATAGCGATTCCAGGAAATAGTGATAGATTACAAAAACTTGAACCATTTTCAAAATGGGACGGAAAAGATTTTGTGGATTTACCAATTCTATTGAAGACAAAAGGAAAATGCACTACCGATCACATATCACCAGCGGGTTCTTGGTTGAGATTCAGAGGACATCTTGACAAAATCAGTGACAATATTTTCTTGGGGGCGGTAAATGCTTACAACAACGAAGTAGGCAAAGGAAAGAACATACTTACTGGGACTCTTGATACTTTTCCATCTATCGCAAGAAACTACAAGGAGAAGGGATTCAAATGGGTTGTAATCGGAGATAACAACTATGGAGAAGGCAGCAGTAGGGAACATGCAGCAATGTCACCAAGATATCTTGGCTGCGCTTCGGTAATAGCAAGGAGTTTTGCGAGAATTCATGAAACCAACTTGAAAAAACAGGGAGTTCTTGCGTTAACATTTGCAAATCCAGCAGATTATGACAAGATTAGAGAAACTGATAGAATAAGTATAGTGGGGTTATCGGATATGCAGGCGGGAAAACAGATACACGCTTTCATACACCATGAAGATGGAACAAAAGAAGAAATTTTGCTCAATCATTCTTATAATGCGTTCCAGATAAAATGGTTCCAAGCAGGATCTGCTCTTAACATACTGCGTGAAAAAGAAAACCTGATGCACTAGGTAAGCAAGTTAAAATCTATTAAAGTTCTATTATATGCATGATGAGCCATACTTTTGATCCAAATGAACTCTATAACAGAGTGGTTCATTATTACATTGACAAAAAAGGATATACAAAAGAAAAGGCAAATCAAATAGCCCAAAGAGTTGTACAACGAGAAACCACTCGTAGGAAATGTAAAAATGTAAAGTGTGGACATTCTATGGATGATCACATACGAACAAGAGAGACCTGTCTTGTATTAGATTGTGAATGTCGAGAATTTGTTAACTAGAAACTTTTAGTATTATCTTTCCAAACTGAGAACTTCGTTCCATCTTTTGATGTGCAAGATTGGCATCCTTGAGATCATACACACTATCAATTATTGGTTTAATCTTTTTTGATTGCATAAATTTGTGCAATGAGATTAATTGTGATTTCGATCCAAGATACGCACCAATTATACTTGCTTCCTTGCTGTAAAACGCTCTAATGTTTACTGTAGCTTCAGCACCAGTAGTTGTGCCGCAGGCAACCATCCTTCCTCCTATTTTGAGAACTTCAATGCTGATGGGCCATGTTTTCGCTCCAACATGATCAATTACTGCATCAACACCTTGGTCTTCAGTATACCTCAAAGTTTCAGCCACTACATCCGAGTTGCTCCTATCGATAACATGATGTGCCCCTAGTTTTTTTGCAAGTCTTGCATTATCCTTGGTTGATACTACTGTTATGATTCTAAGGTTCAATGCACTGGCAAGTGATATTGCAGCAGAACCAACACCACTGTTTGCACCCCAGATTAATACCGTATTACCTTTCTTACATTTTGATCTTTCAAGCATATTCCAAGCAGTAAGATACGATACATTGAGTGCACATGCCTCTGCATTGCTGAACCAATTTGGTTTTTTTATTATATTTTTTTGCGGAACTTGTATTAGTTCTGCATATCCTCCATGGTATTTGCTAAAACCTCCAATGATAGAAAATGATACACGTGGAACGCCGCTTTCCACTGCTGGATATACGACTACTTTATCGCCTTTTTTGAACTTTCCAAAACCTTCAACAAGTGTACCTGAAATGTCACAACCTAAAACATGTGGGAATGATACTTGTTTGCCGACAAGTCCATTCCTAACCCATATGTCAAGATGGTTTACCGCACAGTGACTCACTTTGATTATTGCATGTCCTTTTGTAGGTTGTGGCTCTGCAATGTTTTCATATGATAAGACATCTGGTCCTCCATGTCTTCTAATTATTACTGCTTTCATTTACATGACTAACAAAAAATCCCTATTAAAGTACATTTTTTTGAAACCTTCTCAGGGATCTTGTATTTTAAGACTTGAGATTATGCATAGCTTGCAAGTCCTTTGCAAACTGTTGGAGTTCCTCAGGAATAACCATCTCTATGGTATCCTTCAAAGACAAATTTTGTTCTTTTTTCTTATTCCATACGTTAGAGTTAAACTCGGTAATTAATTTTGTAAATCTTGTCCAGTCTTCGCGATTTTCTATCTGTGGAAATTTTTCTTTGTGTATTGTTTTATCAGAATAAATGGTCTGCCAAAGATAATCTGTGATAAATGGCGTTATTGGAGCAAGAAGCAATAATAATGTGGAAAGAACTTTGTGCAGAGTAAATATTGCTGCGTCCCTTTCTTCTTCACTAAAACCTGTACTATATGCACGACCTTTTACCATCTCAATGTAATGTGCAGCAAACAGATTCCAGGTAAACTCACGAATACTAGTTGATGGGATAAAAAAGTTGTAATCCTCAAAACCCTTCTTGCATTCTGATATCATCTTGTCTAGTTCTGACAATATCCAATTATCGGTAGGAGTAGTCTTGGCCGATTTGATTATTGGAAAACCTGAAAGAAATCTAGATATGTTCCAAAGTTTGCTTAAAAATTTCTTTGTAGTCTCAATTTTTTGTTCAGAACATCTAAAGTCATAGCCGAGATTTATCTCGCTTGCACTCCAAAAACGAAATGTATCTGCACCAAATTTCTGAATTACTGGAAGAGGATCTACGACGTTTCCTTTGCTCTTGCTCATCTTTGCTCCATGTTCATCAACACCATAGCCCATAATCCATGCCTCACTCCACGGTGCCTTTCCAGTAAGCTGTTCACATCTCAAAATTGTGTAATACAACCAAGTTCGTACAATGTCTTTTGATTGGGGTCTTAATGTTGCTGGATATGTCATTTTGAAAAACTCGTTATCTCGGTTATACTTTGAGACATACAAAGGCGACACACTGGAATCCATCCATGTATCAAACGTCCTTTCTTCTCCCACGAATTCTGGCTCCCCACATTTAGTACATTTTGAGATAGGGCTTGGATCTTTCCATGGTTTGTAGTACTTACCAGGCTCTGGGACATGAGGCTCGAAACATTTTTTGCAATACCATATTGGAATCTCTGTTCCGTAAAACCTTCTTCGTGAAATAGGCCAATCTATGGTTATGGATTCTAACCAATTCATGAGAATTTGTTTGTGCATGGAAGGATGAAATGTTATCTTGGAGCCAAGCTCCTTGATCTTTTCTATGGATTCCTTTTGTTTCAAGTAATATTCCTCCATTGGAATTATCTCGATTGGAATTTTGCTTCTCTCAGAAATTGGAGTTCTGTGATTGATATTCTCAATTTTTTCTACCAAATTTTGGTTTTGTAGATCTTCGATTATTTTTTCTCTTGCTTGTTTTACCTTGAGTCCTGCATATGAACCTGCAATCTCAGTCATTCTGCCATTTTTACCAATGGCTACTATCTCTTCTAATTTGAGCTCTCTAAACAGAGCCACATCATTTTGATCACCATAGCTGCAGACCATGACTGCTCCTGAACCAAATTCTTTTTCTGCTGAGGGATGCGTTTTGATCTGAACCTCTCGTTTTATCACAGGAATAATTGCACTCTTGCCAATAATATTGGAATATCTTTCATCTTCTGGATTTACAATAATTGCTTGACATGCACATAAAAGTTCAGGACGCGTACTTGCTATAGTTAGAACAGTATCAGAATTTTTTATCTCAAATTTCATGTAGACAAGTTTAGTTGGTATATCTTCGTAAACTATCTCGGCATCTGCGATAGTGGTTCCAGTTACCCAGTCGTAGTTATTTGGTCTGTTTGCAATGTACACCAATCCCTTTTTCCATAATTCTATGAATGTTGCTTGAGTAAGAGAACGATATTGTTCTGAATCTGTTCTATAATACTCTGAGAAATTTCCACTTAGACCCAAACTCTTCATTATTTGGATCATTTCTGCTTCAAGATCGTCCAATGCTGTAGAACATAACTTTAGAAATTCGGCCCTGTCTGTCTCATGCATTCTTATATTGTGCTTTTTTTCTGTGTACATCTCAACAGGTAGCCCATTTCTATCAATTCCAATGGGAAATAGTACATTTTTTCCTCCCATTCTGGCGGTTCTTGCAATCATGTCTATCTGTGCATAGTGTGCTGCAGCTCCTATGTGCCAAGGCCTCCCGGATGGGTATGGGGGAGGCGTATCAATCACAAAAACATCACCTTGCGGCTTAAACTCGTAGATCTTTGAATCCTCCCATTGTTTTAAAATCTGTTTTTCAATCTCTGGATTCCATGCAGTTTCCTTTATTTTTGGTTCCATGTCGCTATGATCTTGGAATCTGTGAAATAATATGGGCTCCCTTGTTGTATCCTTCGTATATGTATACCCCTACAGCTTCTATGTTCTTTGGCATCTTGGGAACAAGGAGCTTTATTATTTCAGTTGACAAGTTTTCAACTGTAGCTTCACCTTCTAGCAAATACGTTGTGTTTTTTGGCATCTGTAGATCAAATTTGCCTTTAGGCCCATCAAATGCAATGTTGTAGTGTAGACTATCTTCTTTGATAAGATACTTTTTGTTAATGAAGAATTTGTGGTCAAGAACTGAAATAACTTCTTTGATTATCTTCTTTGCCTCTCCAAAATCAACAAGTAAGTTATTTTTCATTTCACCTACAAGTTCTACCATGACTGAAGATGTATGGCCGTGAAGAATAGAACACTTTTCCACTAATGGCAGAATATGCGCATAATCAAATGCAAAGGAAGGATCTTCAATAAAGATTGAACCAGTTTGAACATCCTTTGTTTTGTAAAGTACAATATCATCAAGCTCTTTTAGTTGGGCCGCAAGTTTTGGATGACCAATTGCAATTAATTTTGTCTCTTGGCTTTCTTGTTTTAGTTCCTTATACTTTGCAATGTCTTTGTCATCATCTATTACCTCTATGAGTCCTTTCTCGGTTTTAAAGTCAACAGAAGTTTTTTTTCCATTTTTTAAAGTAATGGTATGATTGTACTCATATTCTATGCCAAGAAAGGAGAGCATCTCAGCTATGGAAAGCTCTGTTCTACTCTTCATGAGATTTCCTTTTTTATCGATATATCGAAAATCTGAATCCAGAATTGCCGAACCGCTTGGCATTTGAAAAATTTTGGATTATCCGTATATAAATTCTGTACAGGTTGTTATTGTTAGTAAAGCACTATTTTGCTAAAGAGTTTAAGGTTCTTGCTAGATTGATGTCGTTCTGTGTTATACCACCCGCATCGTGGGTCACTAGCTCTACTTTGATCTTATTGTATACGTTAAACCATTCAGGATGGTGATTCATCTTTTCTATATGAATAGCCGCTCTAGTCATAAAACCAAATGCTTCTACAAAGTCTGAAAAAATAAAATCTTTGTTTAGCTTACCATTGACAACAGTCCATCCTTGTAAATTGACCAGTTCTTTTTTGATCTGTTCTTCAGTTAATTTGGTCAACATTACGTCTTTTTCAAGCGAACCCTATATTTAACTCCCCTAGAAAAAATACTAGTAAAAAATGAAAGACCTAGTTACAAAATTACATGAGCAAATAATACTTGCAATAAAAAACACTACAGAGACAAAAAAAATTGGTCTCGCATTTTCTGGTGGTGTTGACAGCTCACTATTAGCAAAAATTTGCTCTGATCTCGGACTTGAAATGACATTGCTTACGATTGGGTTTGAAGGTTCACATGATCTTGATTTTTCAAAGAAAATAGCAACCCTCTTGAAATTGAAACATCACATCTATGTGATATCTGAAAAGTCATTTCTAGATGTTGCAAAAGAAATCAGAAAACAAATAGGAACTGAGAACCTTTCTTGGAATGAAAATTGCATAGCCTTCTATTATGTATCGGAACTTGCAAAAAAACATGGCATTGAGACTGTTCTCACATCTAATGGAATAGACGAGCTCTTTTGTGGATACAATGCCTACAGAAACGTTGTGGAAAGTGGAGAAAAAGCAGTCATGGACCTAATGGAATCAAAACTTGAGAATGAAATTAAGATGATGAAAGCAGTGAACAAGATATCTTCAAAATTCGATGTGAAAATACTACAACCACTTTTATCTGAGAAATTTATTGAATTTGCAAAAACTATTCCTATAAATGAGAAAATAAAAAACAAAGATGACTTGATAAGAAAGCATATCATTCGACAACTAGCGTTATCAGTTGGGGTACCAAATGACTCTGCTTTGAAAAGAAAGAAAGCGTTACAATATGGTTCCCTTATTCACAAAAACTTGATGAAGATCAAGAAAACTTAGAACATGACTTTTTGACAATGCCATGGACATTTTCAATTATCTGTCCTGATGCGCCAAGATGATTTTCTGGAACAAAAATTTTGTCTATCTCCTCTTCTGTGAGATGTAATGATATTGCCTCATCGCTCTTTACTGCATCTCTAAAGTCAATCTTGTTCTCTGATGCAGCAAATGCAACACGTTGTATGTCTCTATATGCTTCAAATCTTGGAACACCTTTTTTTATCAGTGCCTCTAGGACAAACTCGGCAAAGATTTGACCCAT
>JAWOLM010000138.1:0-4320 GCA_033853455.1 Nitrosotalea sp.
ATACTGTATCGTTTATTCATCATCTCGAATCTTTTTTATAAGTATATTAATCTATTGGGTTTTCGTGCCCAAATAAGTGAAAGTTATGGCATCACTTGAGATATTTTTGTAATTTTTCAAATGCGAATGAATATTAGGAATTTTAATGGAAGGTGCACGTGGATTATAGAATAGAGCGGGATTCGCTTGGAGAAGTAAAGATCCCTGCAGATGCATACTATGGGCCCTTTACATCAAGAGCTATCAAGCAGTACCACGTTACTGGTCTTAGACCACATATCAATTTGATTATGGCGTTTGTGATGATCAAAAGATCAGCTGCTGTTGCCAACATGAAAACAAAGGCAATAGACGCAAAACGGGGGAACGCAATTGTCAAAGCATGTGATAGAATCCTGTCAGGAAAATTTCTTGAGCAGTTTCTTGTAGAGCCCATCAATTCTGGTGCTGGTACTGCTTTTAACATGAACATAAATGAGGTTATTGCAAATATTGCATTAGAAATTCTTGGAGAAAAGAAAGGAAATGAGAAAGTCTTGCATTCAAACGATCATGTTAACATGTCACAGTCAAGCAACGACACGTTTCCTACTGCCATGCATGTGGCAATTCTTTTCAACATAAAACAAGTGATTCCAGTACTTGATGAACTTATTAAGACAGTAACAAAAAAAGCAAGAGAGTTTTCAGGTTATCAAAAAATAGGTAGAACTCATCTAATGGATGCCCTTCCAGTAACTCTGGGAGGAGAATTTGCTGCATATGCAACTGCTATTGCAAAGGCACGTGATGCAATGTTTACTGCACAAAAAGAACTAGAGCGTGTCGCAATAGGAGGTACTGCAGTAGGAAGTGGTGCAAACACACCAAAGGGATACAGAGCAGTAGTTATTGCAGAGCTTGCAAAGATTTCAAAACTTCCACTCAAGCCAGAGCAAGACATGCAATATGGTTTGCAAAGCAGATTTGCAGTAGCATACTTGTCTTCAACTTTAAGAAATTTGGCACTTGAGCTTGGAAGGTTTTCAAATGACATAAGATTGATGGCATCAGGTCCTGTTGCCGGTCTCTCCGAGATTGGAATTCCTGCTGTCCATGCAGGCTCGTCAATCATGCCAGGAAAGGTAAACCCATCACTTGCAGAATGTATGAACATGGTCTGCTTTAACATAATTGGTAATGATACCACAGTGGCTCTTGCCGCTCAATCAGGGCAGTTTGAGCTAAATGTAATGCTGCCTGTCATGTTAAAGGCCGTACTTGAATCAACAGACATGCTCAAGAATTTTGTTCCAATATTTTCACAAAACTTGGTCGAAGGACTGACTGCTAACAAGCAAAAGCTCCGTCAGTATATTGAAAACAGTCCAGTGATAGTTACATTGCTGGCACCAAAGCTTGGATACCTGGCATCTGCAGATCTTTACAAAGAATCACTCAAGACAGGAAAAACCATACGACAGCTTGTGGTCTCAAAAGGATTGATGAGTGAGAAAGAAGTCAATTCGTTGCTGGGATAATATGGCAAAGATTTGGGTTGAGGCATATGGATGCTCTGCAAGTTTTGCAGACTCTGAGATGATTACGGGGCTTGTAGTAAATGGAGGACATACACTTGCAGAAGATCCCTCCGACGCAGACTTGAATGTAATTGTGACTTGTTCGGTAAAAGATGCGACTGCAAACAAGATGGTTCATAGAATAAAACAACTAAAGTCCAAGCCGCTTGTTGTGGCGGGTTGCCTTCCAAAAGCAGAGACTGTTACAGTAGAAAAATTTAGCCCAAAAGCAAGTCTGCTTGGGCCAAATTCCATCGGGAAGACTTTGGAAATAATTGATTTTACCCTAAAGGGTCAAAAAAGAATCGAGATTGAGGATTCTGACGTATCCAAGGTCGGTTTACCTAAAGTCCGTTTAAACCCTGCAATTGGAATAGTAGAGATTGCTAGCGGATGTATGAGTGATTGTACTTTTTGCCAGACAAAGATTGCAAAAGGAGAGCTTCAAAGCTTTAGGATTGGAGACATTGTAAGGCAGGTAAGACAAGAGATCAATGACGGTTGCAACGAGGTATGGCTGACATCAACTGATAATGGCTGTTACGGCTTTGACATAGGAACAGATCTTCCAAGCCTAGTCAATGCGGTATCAGAGATAGAATCGGACTTTATGATCCGCGTAGGTATGATGAACCCTATGTACATGCCAAGGATTCGCGATAACTTACTTCGGTCATTTGAGAGTCCCAAAGTCTTCAAGTTTCTTCATATTCCAGTCCAAAGTGGCAGCAACAAAGTGCTCAAAGACATGAAAAGAGGCCATACCGCCGAAGTCTTTAGGAAAGCGGCCGACCAATTTAGGAAAAAGTTTGAAAAATTTACAATTTCCACGGACGTTATTGTAGGATTTCCAACTGAGACTGAGAAGGACTTTGAGCAAACATTGAATATTATTCGTGAAACCCGTCCAGATATCATCAATCTCTCCAGATATAGTGCCAGGCCAGGAACAAAAGCATCTATGATGGACCAAATTGAGGTATCAGAGGTTATGCGACGAAGTAAGATTGTTTTCGAGATGGCAAATGAGATATTTCATGAGAGAAACCAGGAATGGATTGGCTGGGAAGGCGAGGTTTTGTTTGACGAAAGTTCAGAAGGCACTGTAAAAGGGCGCAATTATGCATACAAACAAGTTGTGGTCAAAGACGAGGTCAAGATAGGCCAAAAAGAAATTGTAAAGATTACTGATGCCACAAAACATGGATTATTTGGCCACATTACGAGCTAAATATTTTAGATCGAACTTTGGATCAAAACTAAGCAACAAAGTTTTTTAATCATTTTTGTAAGCAAGAGAGAGTCATGGAATTTCAGATGCAAGAACCTATCCTAGTTGTAGGATTAGGAGGTGCCGGTTGTAGACTTGCCACAAACATCAAGAAAGAACTAGGCTGCAATCTACTCCAAATAAGCCATGACCCAAAAGACCTAACCCAAGACGGTTTCAAGATTTTAATAAATACAAACCCAATTCTCAACCCCTCAGCATACCTCATCAGAGGAATGTCATTTGGTGTAAAAAGTTCAATTGCTGAAAAACTAGAGTCTTATTCCACTATAATCATAATGGCCAACTTGGCAGGAAAATCTGGCGCTGCATTGGCACCAGTTGTGTCCCAGATTGGCAAAGAAATGGGCAAAAATGTGCTCTCCTTTGGAATCATGCCATTTAAATTTGAAAAAGACAAGATTTTCTTTTCAGGAGTTTCGCTCAAGCGACTAAAGACAAATTCAGACTGCACAATTATCATAGATAACGATGCATTGCTTGACAGCAATCCAGACCTGACGCCTGATTCTTGCAATACCATTACAAACGCTGCCCTTATGCATGTTGTATCAACTCTAAAGGACTCTACTTTACCGTTGAAAACAAACATTCTTTCTACAAGCAAAGACATTTCTGATGTCGAGACATCCCTTAGAGATTCAATCAAAATGTTATATGAAGATGCACCACCTGACAGCATCAAGAGCGCGTTGCTATACGTCGTTGGAGGAAATAAAGTTCCAATAGGTGTTCTAAATTCTATGGTCAGTACGATTAGCGGCATCTTTAGCAACGACAGCACAAGAGTTAGCCTCGCTGTTGGAAATGGCGAAAAATCTAAAGTGGTATTGCTCACCTCAATTGAGGGCGAGACACGCTTTGACAAGTACGATCCTCTAGGAATCGTTCCAAAAGAGAATACTCTAGATTGGGACGAACCAGACGCTAGCGTAAAGATAGATTTGGAACTAGAACAGATAGAATAAATTTACTCTTTTGTTTTCTTTGTCGATTTAGATTCTGAGGCTTTCTTTTCTTCTTTCTTTGGTTTTTCCTCTACTTTTTTTTCTTCGACTTTCTTTTCTTCTTTCTTTGGCTTTTCTTCTGATTTCTTTTCTTCTACTTTCTTTTCTTCCTTCTTTGGTTTTGCCTCTCCTGTCTTTTTCTCTTCTTGATATTTTGAAACTATAATGTTACCGTCATCATCTTTTGTTATCTTTACACGAATTTTTCTTGGAGGATGTCTAATGCCACGCTCCCACACCAAGTGACTAATCTCTTCTTCGATCTTTACATTTTCAGATTTCATGTGCTTTGCAGCAAATGATCTTATCATGTTTATTGCTCTCTTGGCCCTCTGGTTATTTGGAGAAAGCAAAACTTTTCCCAGATTAATTGTATAAATTCTCTCTAGTGTTTCTGTTGACAACTAACCAACCCTCACATCTGTTCGGCGCCACTGTCTCCTCTTTGGGTTTGTTCTCACTC
>JAWOLM010000139.1:0-5184 GCA_033853455.1 Nitrosotalea sp.
GAATTAAGGCAATTAAAGAGATAGAATAAGTTGCAAATGATTGCAAATTCTTGCTTATCTCTTAATAATAAACGATCACAAATGCAAGTAGAAACTGTAGGATGAAGTTGGAGACATAACAACCCCATCCCTCCATGCTTCCTACGGTTTCTTTTATTCTGAATGTATTCTAGGTTCGGATATTGACCTTTCGTGATCTGATGAATTTGGCAAGATGTACTCCTCCAATAAATGGCCATGCCAATGCCATGAAAACAAAAACCCACCAGACAAGCATTCCCATTTCAAAATTATTTGCGAGTGTGTTTAACGGGAACAAGTATCGAATAGTATCATTAGGAATGTATGAACCGAGGACCATCACGATAGAATCTTGAAGCGCATGCCATCCTACAAAAACGGTGACAAAGAAAAATACTGCCTTTTTACCTATGTATCGTTCAAAGCCTTTTGTTTCAAGTTTCCTTAGACGCTCGTCTAATGTATGGATCTCTCCTTGGAGTGTGTTTATTACATGCTCCGAATTTCTTTGAAGTGATTCTGGATCCTGTGGGCCTAGGTACAAAGGTATTATACTTTCTAGATATTTTTGGTCAGATGTCGGCAAGGATTTTCCTTTTGTTAACAACTCGAGAATATACTCTAGCCGACCTCTGTCGCCTCTCCCAAGTAAAATAATTTGTTGAATTGAGCTTATCAAATTCTCTGACAATATTTGATAGACAACAAAGCCCAGATAAAAGCGATAGGATATTCATTGAAGTGATCTGAACTTTTTGATTGCTTCTCTTGCCAATTCTTCTTGGGCGTCTTTTGAAATTTTGGTTGGATCGTCAGACGCTAATGCTTTTTGGTATTCGTCTTCAGTGTTAGATTTCATCCTCTTTTTTTCTGACATTGTTAATACTTGGAATCGTGTATTGATATCTCTTGCTGAAAAGCTAGTCAGTCTCAACCCAATCACAGAACTACCTTTCTCTGACCGTAGTGTGAGATGGTTTCATTTATCCCATTGAATATGTTTTGAATTCCCGGATATTGCACCTTGGCCTTTAATAGTTCAGGTCTGATTATGCTAAGATAATGCAATTCCTTTTTCAGATATTTTATTCTTCTAGTCTTTGATAGAGCACTATTCTTCAAACTTTTGAGGCTTGTGGAAGTGTCACAAAGCTTGACCAGTTTTGCCTCAACAGATGACTCTTTTAACTGCTTTAGATACTGGTTTTCTATTTGGCCTTTTGGGAGGCTGGTGTCTTTGGACAATGAAAGCACAAGAACCGATATCCTACTGCCAAACCTCTTGTCAATTTCATCAAACGTTGACTTCATGTCATTGATCATCTCGTAGAGCCAACCTGTGGCAAGAACCTCCTCGTCTGAGATTCCGATGCTTTTGAGCCTTGTTACCACACCTCTTAGATGATCAATATGTAAAACACCGTCTTTTCTTACCGTAGCGACATATCTTTCCTTGGCATATGACTCGGCAGATTCAGATATCTGCATCAGTCTTCTTCCTTTTCTAGCTCATGACATAATTTCTTGTAATCATCAATCAAGCCCTTAAAGGAAGAAAATGCTGACATGACATTTTTTTGTGCGATCTCAAAGCGCATTGTCTTTTCCACAAGATAAGAGTCATCTTTTGTGTCAAGCCCTGTCTCTTCCCAAATACTTTCAGTTTCTTTCATTATTTTTTCGAGTTTAGCCTCACTTTTGTCTATTTTTTCTTTTAATCTTTTTACCAATATCGAGTCAGTCAAGTCCTTGAATAGATGTGGAAAAGTACTGTATAAACCGAATGATAAACTGCAGAACTATATCCCGTTGTTATTTTTTTATCTATTGTGGTAGAACTAGATCTAAATCTGTATAGCTAGCAAAGGAAAAATACAAGTCAATATCAAACCTCTTGTGCGCCTAAAATCATATCTTATCTTGACTGTGATTACACTTTCCTTGGCAACTATGCCATCCTTTGCACAGTCTGCAAATAGTTATGTTGTAAGCAACCCGCAGGGTGGGCAATCTTACAATGTAAATTATACCATGACTGGAGCAACGATAGATAACATCTTTGTAAGCACCCAAGAAACATCGCTTGTAATTTTGATAAATTCTACTAGTGATGGTAGTCTAGTAATTGATTTACCACGCACCCTAATTGATGCAAAGGCAGGACAAAATGACGATAATTTCATCGTGCTTGTGGATGACACTTACACTGATTTTCATGAAAGCAAGACCAATACTGACAGAACACTTTCTATTCCTTTTACTAGCGGATCTGAGAGAATTGAGGTAATAGGAACGCAAGTGGTGCCAGAATTTGGTTCGCTTTCTTATGTCATTCTGGCCGTGTCAATTGTATCGATAATTGCAATATCTGCCAAATCAAGATTCAAGTTTGGCATATAATTTATAACGTCTAACTAAAGCCAGCTCCAAACTCATCGCCATGCTGAAGGGGATCAATAGAGTCAGAGTTTTTTAGTTTTAGATACAGAAATGCCTCATTGACTAGCTGTATCGCAGACTCGTCTTCTAAATTAAAATGCTTTTTTGCAAAATCATAATACTTTTGCAACTTTGTAACCTCTTGCTCATCGAGTGAAACCCTGTCATCAGTAATCATCGAGGCGATTTTTTCAATTTGCGAATTGTATTCTTCACTCATCATTATATATTCAAGTCTGGCTTTTTTAAGTGATTGTAACACAGTTTCGTGATCTCTGGGGGCGGTATTATGTTCAAATTACGCAGAAATCTTACTCTTTATTTTCAGAATTATCTTCTTCGTATTCGTCATCTAAATATTCTACTTGTTCCTCATCGTTTTCTGGAGTCTCATCCAGAAACTCTTCGTTTGGTTTTTTCTTTTTCTCTGTCAATCGAAATAACTTAGCAAATCACGGATAATTGAATATTGCGTATATTGCACTGATGAAATTTTTCAGTAAATTATTTTGCATATTCTTGCAAAAAGACGGCGTTGTTGTGCTCTATGTCTTTTGCAGCAAAGAGAAGTGTTATCTTTTTCTTTTCTTTTTCCAATGACTTGAGTCTTAAAACAAGGTCTTTGTTCTCATCCAGTTCCTTTTGATATCTCCTTTTGAATTCTAACCATCTTTTCGGATCATGTGAAAACCATTTTCTAAGATTATTGCTTGGCGCTACCTCTTTGAACCACATATCTACATGGGCAGACTCTTTTGATAGCCCTCGAGGCCACAGTCTATCTACCAATACTCTAAAACCATCTTGGTCTGACGGTGATTCGTAAACTCGCTTTATCTTGATCAAAGACAATATTGATGCGTCTTACTTGAATAAAAAATCTAGTACAATTTTTGAAAATTCAATAGGTTTTTCTTCATATGGTATGTGCCCGCATCCATTTATTGTTACAAATTCACAGTTTGGAATTGAAGAAACAAAATCTTTTGCAAAGTCTATTGGAATCATCCTATCTTCACTTCCCCATACAAGAAGCGCTGGAATTTTAATTTGATTCAGTTTTTCATTAAGGGGCGGAGAATTTTTCATTCCTAATAGTGTAGAAAGAAAGACCATCTTTGCGTTTGGTTTTGTCATGCTTGAGATAAAATTCTCAACAGACCTGTCATTTATTTCCGAATCTTTTCCAGCCATCATCTGATATGCCGATTTGACGGTCTCATGAGTTGGATACAACGCAGCCATGATGTATGCATCAAGCACCGGGGTAGATTTTTTCATAATTCCAGCGGGTGCAACCATTACAATTTTTTTTATCTTTGGTTCATGTACAGCAGCACATTCCGCTACAACCTCGCCTCCAAGTGAAGTACCAACCATGAAAACATTTTCGAGTGCTAGTGCTTCTAAGAAGCTAAGGATAGTCTTTGTGAAAAGATTTGGAGTGTAATCCACCTGAGGTTTGTCGCTTAGGCCGTACCCAATCAAATCTGGCGCAATTACACGAAATTTCTTGTTCAAATGTGGAAATATTGGTAACCACCTATCAGCCGTTCCACCAAGACCGTGTAACAAAATAACTGAATCTTTCGAGTTGCCCTCTTCAAGATACCTTATCCTGTTTCCATTGATTGTTATGTATTCTTCGCGCACTAAGTTGGCTCTGATACATTACGAGATAAGTTTTGTCAGATTGTATGCTACAATTTGATGTCTCTAGTAATGGACTCTGAATTTAGGATTTTGTGGTCGCATAAAGTGGGTTTGCGAGTATCTTTGAGTAATAATCAAGCATCAAGCGTATGTATTCGTCAACAATCCTAACTCCAGATATCTGGGCACGAAAGTAAGTCTGTTGGATATTATTCATAATGTCGATTTGTAAGATTATAGACTTGGTGATTGCCTTGGTGTATCTATCAAAGGATTGCATTGTTTTTTGATCCATCCCAATTTTAGACATCTCGTTTTCTGAGATGTAACACGCTCCGAAAAGGTCTTGTAGTGAATGAAGGCATTCTGTATAAAAATCAGAATACAACTGCATCCTTTCTGGCAGGAGAGATTCCATCTTCTCTATTATGCTGTTAGTGTTTGTATAGATTATATCGCAAGCTGATATTGTCTTTGTATTTTCATTTTTTTCTAAAGACTTCTTCTGCGCCATTGTATGACATAATAGGTACGAGGTCTCTTTTAACGATTTGTGATTTTATAATGTGAAAATTATCCTTGTTACAATACTACACTGCACTCTATTTTGTTCAAAATTTTTGTTAATGCATTTTATACTCGCTCAAATGATCATGTCGCAATATCTATAAGCTGTAAATCCCATCATAATATACTTGGCATCTTCTGAAGAATTCAAAAAATCACAAGAATATTACAAGCATGTATCTTTATTTTGGACAGATATTCTCTCTCTTATGTCAAGCCGACCTCATTCTCTGATGTCGACGGGGCCATTTCGAAAACTTGGTGTCAATACAAAGAAAGTTGCCGCTGAAATGATAGAGATAAATCAAGAGTTGGTGGAGTTTAATGAATATCTCTCAGAATACTACAAACAACTTGTAGACACATGGAACGAGGCACAGAAGCAATTTAACAAAAAAGTACCGGAAATTCCAACTGATTCAGAACATATTGATTCTACAAAACGTATCTGGATTGATATATTTGAGAACTATTTTACTCGTCTCTTTGACTCGCAAGAATTCG
>JAWOLM010000140.1:0-5548 GCA_033853455.1 Nitrosotalea sp.
AAGAAGGCTAAAATTATACCCTCATTCAATTCACTTGTTATCAAATGGAAATATCAAGCAGAAATGTGGTAGAAGGTCCTTCTAGAGCTCCCCACAGAGCAATGTACAAAGCCATGGGTCTAACAGATGTTGATCTGGGCAAACCGTTCATAGGGGTCTCACATACAGGCAATGAAGCCACACCTTGTAACATTCATCTTGGAAGACTGTCACTTCATGCAAAAGCAGGAGTTCAGAGTGCCGGTGGTACTCCAAGAGAGTTCTCCACAATTGCAGTAAGTGATGGAATAGCAATGGGACATGAAGGCATGAAGTCTTCATTAGTAAGCAGAGAGATAATAGCGGATTCTATCGAGTTAATGGTTAGAGCTCATCAATATGATGGGCTAGTAGGTATTGCAGGCTGTGACAAGAGTCTTCCAGGCTCCATGATGGCAATGGCTCGTTTGAACATTCCTTCTGTTTTCGTATACGGAGGGACAATAATGCCAGGAATTTTCGAAGGAAGACAAGTGACAGTACAAGATGTTTACGAAGCTGTTGGATCATATGAGGCAGGACAATTAACTCTTGAGGCGCTCAAGAATTTAGAAAATGTGGCGTGCCCCAACGCTGGTTCATGCGGTGGCATGTATACTGCAAATACCATGGCCTCAATCAGCGAAGCCATAGGAATTGCATTGCCG
The DNA here is from genome assembly GCA_033853455.1 of Nitrosotalea sp. GTDB lineage: Archaea > Thermoproteota > Nitrososphaeria > Nitrososphaerales > Nitrosopumilaceae > Nitrosotalea. Next base: position 687 of record JAWOLM010000140.1, read on the forward strand.
GGAAGCGCTTCACCTCCTGCAGAGGATCCAAGAAGAGAAAAAATCGTTTACGAAAGTGGCAAGGCAGTAATGAATCTACTTGAAACAGGAATAAGACCAAAAGATATTCTCACGTATGAGGCATTTGAAAATGCGATAACTATAGCAAATGCCATAGGAGGATCAACTAATGCAGTACTTCATCTTTTGGCGTTGTCAAGAGAAATCGGAGTGAACTTATCCCTTGAAGATTTTGAAAAAATACGAAAACGAACTCCTCACATAGCAGATATGAGACCTGGAGGATTTTATGTAATGCTAGATCTAGACAAAATAGGCGGAGTTCCTCTTATAATGAAAAGCTTGCAGAAAAAAAATCTTTTAAATGGAAATGTAATGACGGTGACCGGAAAAACAATGAAGCAAAATCTCGATGCGATTCAACTTTCATTTAATGAAAATCAAAAAGTTCTCAAACCTATTGAGGCGCCAATTCACGATGTTGGTACTTTGACTATATTGAGAGGTTCTCTTGCACCTGACGGAGCAGTTGTAAAAGTTGCTGGCATGCATACCACTGAATTTATAGGTAAAGCTAGAGTGTTTGATAGAGAAGAGGACGCTTTTAATGCCATATCAAGACGAGAAATAAAAGAACATGATGTGGTCATAATAAGATATGAGGGTCCGAAAGGTGGTCCTGGCATGCGAGAGATGCTTGGAGTGACTGCAGCATTAGTTGGACAAAAATTAGGCGAAAAAGTAGCATTAGTAACTGATGGTAGATTTTCAGGTGCCACAAGAGGCTTGATGATAGGACATGCATCACCAGAAGCAGCAGTTGGAGGAAATATAGCACTAGTAAAAGATGGAGATGAAATAAGAATCAACATTGCAAAAAATAGCATCGACATCATGGTATCGGAAGCAGAGCTTGCAGAACGCAGAAAACAATGGAAACCAAGAAAACCAAATTATGAAAGAGGTGCATTAGCAAAATTTGCTTCACTTGTTACTTCAGCGTCAGAAGGCGCAATAACAAAACCAAAATGGTAGAAAGACATCAATAGTCTTTTGGAAGATGATACTGACAGAAGAATCGCATATTTTTTCCAATTCTTTTAGCAGTTACTGAGATTCCTTCGTCTAGGCATTTGTCACATATAGTGCATGTTGCCTCCTTAACGGTAGACCTCAATACTGGCTTTTTTTTAGAAAAATACAGTTCCTGAAAGAGTAGAATTTTGTTTCGATCTTTCATTGGGACCAATATTTGCGACATACCGTATAGATCGCTTCAATAGCATATAAAGGTACCGTACCATACGGTAACACTACTTAATTTTAAATATAGTGTCTGGAGAGATGTTGGTATGGGTGGCCATATTTGGGCATTCAAACCTTAAGATAATACCCCTAGACTATTCTGGCTCTCAATTTGATCTGTATAACAAGATTTCACGAAATTTTGATTATTCTTTTCTCTTCGAATCATTAACTGGACCAGAGGAACTAGCAGAAACCTCAATCATGGGATTTGGGCCTTCAGTTGTGATAAAAGGATTTTTCGATAAGGTGACATTACACCATAAAAATGGCACGACTACTACCATTATGACTGAAGATCCATTATCCGAAATCAAAAAATTCATCCATCAAGTTCCCGACCAAAAGTACCGATATGTAGGTGGTGCAGTAGGAATCATCAATTATGACGCAATAAGACTATGGGAAAATATTCCAGAATCACATAGTAGAGATGAATTACCTTTAATGGAATTTGGAGTGTATGATGATGGCATACTTTATGACAACAAAGAGAAAAAATTATTTTATTTCTATTATGATACCAATAGAATACAGAGCCTTTCAAATAAGGAAATAAACATGGACGCATTTTCTGTTTCTGAGATTAAAGAAAATCTTGACAAAAAATATTTTGAAGATATGGTCTGTAAAGCAAAGCAATACATACATGATGGCGATATTTTTCAGGTAGTACTTTCAAGAAAATTTAACTTCAATGCTAGTGGGGACTTTTTCAAAGTTTACAAAACTCTAAGGCAGATCAACCCTTCACCATATCTTTACCATATGAAATTAGGTGAAAGAACTCTTATAGGTTCTAGTCCAGAAATGCTGTTACGTATAACAGGAAACGTCGTAGAAACTTTTCCAATAGCTGGAACCAGACCAATCACAAATGATGAAAAGAAAAATGAATTGTTAAAAGAGGATTTGCTTCATGACGAAAAAGAGCTTGCAGAACATACTATGTTAGTAGATTTGGGGCGAAATGATATTGGACGAGTTTGCAATTATGGTTCTGTGCATGTCAAGGAATTGATGTCTGTAAAGAGATTTAGTCATGTGCAACATATGGTAACTCACGTTGTAGGCACGTTAGACAAAAAGTACGATATGTTTGATGCCTTAAAAGCTGTCTTTCCCGCAGGTACTGTCTCAGGTGCTCCAAAGATAAGAGCCATGGAAATAATAGATGAATTAGAACCTGATGCTCGAGGGCCATATGCTGGTGCTGTGGGATATTTTTCGTTCAATGGATGTTGTGATTTTGCAATTGCAATTAGAACGATATTCATGAATGGCATGCAGGGGTTTGTTCAGGCAGGAGCAGGAATTGTTTCTGATTCAGTAGCTGAAAATGAGTGGATGGAAACACAACATAAAGCAAATGCCATGATATCAGCTCTAAAGGAGTCAGCAAAATGAAGTTCTTGATAATTGATAATTATGATTCGTTTGTGTACAATATAGCACAAATACTAGGTGAGCTTGGCGTAGATTCGGATGTAATTCGAAATGATAAGATAACTTTAGATGAAATTAGGAAAAAGAACTATGACGCAATAATCATCTCGCCTGGACCAGGAACACCTGAAGATGAAAAATATTTTGGGATATGTACTAAGGTGATAAAAGAAATCGGTCCAACAAAACCAATACTCGGTGTTTGTTTGGGACACCAAGGAATAATACATGCTTTTGGAGGAAAAGTGGTAAATGCTGGAAACGTAAGACATGGAAAAACGAGCCCTGTTGAGCATTACAGATCCTCCTTGTTTGAAGGAGTTCAAAACCCATTTAGAGCCACAAGATATCATTCTCTAGTAGGCGACAAAACAGTAATTCCAAATGATCTAGTTGTTACCGCGGTTGCTCAAGATGATAAAGAAATAATGGCAGTCAGTCACAAAAAATATCTCATTGAAGGAGTCCAGTTTCACCCAGAATCCATCATGACTGGAGAAGGAAAAAAAATCCTTAGTAATTTCATAAAGTTGGTTAAAAAATGATTGAATTCATAACAAAACTTTCTCATAATACAGACCTAAGCTATGATGAGATGCAAAATGCTATGAACAACATACTTGAAGGCAAAAGTTCCATTCAAGAAACTACAGAATTTCTCAAAAATCTTACTTCAAAAGGAGAATCAGATAATGAACTTTTGGCAATGCTGAAGATATTACAAGAGCACGCCCTACACATTTCCCCCAATTGCGAGGGCAGAATAATGGATGTATGTGGAACGGGAGGAGACAAGATGCGTACGTTTAATGTGTCAACAGCAGCTGCTTTTGTCATTGCTGCAAGCGGAGGAAATGTAGCAAAACATGGGAATAGATCAAGTTCAGGTCTAAGCGGCAGTGCGGATATTTTTGAATTTTTTGGCTATGATCTCAACATGGACCCAAGAAAGGTTCAAGAAATAATTGAAAGGTTTCATATTGGTTTTATGTTTGCCCAGAAATTTCATCCCGCGATGAAAAATGTTGCAGAAGCAAGAAAAATGGTAGGGGTACGAACCGCGTTTAACCTGCTTGGGCCACTTAGTAACCCAGCAAGAGTGAAAAACCAACTGGTTGGAGTGTTTTCTCTATCATACCTACAGCGAGTCATAACACTTCTACAATCACAAGGAGCAGAAAATGTAATGACGGTGATTTCAAATGATGGTCTTGATGAGTTTTCAACCACAGCAAAAAATCAAGTATGCCAACTAAAAGATGGCAAGATTCATAGTTTCGTATTAGACCCAGTGGATTTAGGATTAACACGATCCAATCTTATTGACATACAAGTATCAAGCAAAGATGAAGCTATAAGATCATTTATGTCAGTTTTAAATGACAGCGGAAAAAAAGCAATGATAGATACTACAGCATTAAATGCGGCAGCTGGTCTTGTCGTATGCGGAATTACAGAAAGATTAGATGAGGCGTTAGATATCGCATTTGATACAATACACAGCGGAAAATCATTCAACCTCTTTAGAGATTTCATCAAATATTGCGGCGATGTTAAGAAAATAGAAGAGATGATAAATAATTGAAAAACATGTTAGAAAAACTAGCAAGAAATTCTCAAAAAGCAATAGATGACAAGGTATACGAGATTGAGGTAAAGATTTCCAAGTCTGATAAAAACATCATAAATGAGATCAAAAATAATCCTCATGCGTCACTTATTACTGAGGTAAAATTTTCTTCACCATCTCTGGGTGGAATACGACAAATTTCAAATCCAGTGGAGATTGCAAAATCAATGATAAACGGCGGTTGTATTGGACTTTCAGTTTTGACCCAACCTAATCTATTCAATGGCTCACCCAAATATTTTGCAGAGATTAGATCTGAGGTAAAGATACCAATGCTAATGAAAGACATTGTTATAAACAAAATACAGATTGACGCGGCAGAAAAACTTGGAGCGGATATTGTCCTTTTAATTCAGTCCATATTTGACAATAACTTTGCGAAGGATATTGATGAGTTTATTGATTATGCTCACAAAAAAAATCTACTTGTCCTAATTGAATCTCATACAAAAAAAGAATTCCTTGATTCTTCCAAAACAAA
>JAWOLM010000141.1:0-2628 GCA_033853455.1 Nitrosotalea sp.
GGTGGCAGTATCTTTCTAGCCAAGTCACGAAAAGTTACAAATTAGGATACATTCAAACTAAAACATTGGACCTAGTATTTTCCGATATTCATGCAGACATTACCGCGCTTGAGACCATACTTGGCATGGCAACAAGCCACGAGTTTACAAAAAAGTATGGCACCTTTTCTAGGATAATCAACTTGGGAGATGTGCTTGAACGTGGAACCAATCCAAAGGAGGTCCTCTCCAAACTAAAATCACTTGAAAAAAACTATCCGTTATATTCCGTAATGGGAAATCACGATGAGGGATTCTTGTATAATAGACTCGTTAGTGCAAGCTCAATTGAAAGCATGGACGCTCATGCAAAACTAACCTCCGACGACGTATCATTTTTCAAAGAAAACAGCGACGGAACATATGGCAAACAGGAATTCATTGATAAAAAGTATGGACTTTTCTGTGTGCACGGAGGACCGCTTGACCCAAAAAATATTACTCCAAAAAATGCCCAAAATGATGCTTGGTTATACCAAAGATCTTGGCAAAGACTGACAGAAGAAGACTTCGAGTTTTTTACTTATGCAGGATATCATTACAAGGCATCTTCTGCCTTCAGTGAGGCCTCAAAACACGTCAAAAACCACGTCATCCTGTGCGGACACCAGCACCAAGAGGAAGCAATAATGCAAGACGGTATCATTCACCATCTTTATCCTACTCTAAAACCTGTAAAAGAAAAAATTGCAGGCCACATTCTTGACAGAAAAGAGATTGAGATCAATTCTTCTAACAATTATCTTATCAGATTGGGTATAGGCGGACCAGAAGGTCATTATGTAAAAGATTCCGAAGTTCCTCATTTTGCTATTGTCCAGCATGACCCACGAAAGGTAATCTTGTTCACAATTCATCCTAATACAGGTTGAAACAAATGAGCGCTACAGAGACACTACGAAAAGACCATGCACAGATGCGCCGACTTGAAAAGATCATCATCCAGTGCTATACCAAGCTCTATGCTGGTGTAGACATTCCATTTTCTGATCTAGAAAAAATGGTTGCAATAATGTTTGACTTTCTTGATGCGATTCACTATTCAAGAGAAGAAGATGCATACTTTGCCTGCGTTGGAAGCTATGGCTCGTTAAAAGAAGAGATAAGGGCATTTATGATAGAGCATGAGTTTAGCCGTCGCATTGCAAGTAATATATCAAAACACCTGCAGAAATGGAAAAGTGGGGAAAATGGAAGAGAACCAGTTGCAAGATTTCTCAAAACTTATGCAGTGTACCTAAACGACCACATGACAAAAGAGGACAAGTTCTTTGACATTGCAGAAAAACAAGTGTTGTCACCTGAGGAAGAAAAAATGATGTACGAAGAATTTCGTGCAATCAATGCAGTTACTACAAAGATCGAAGAGATGATCAAGTCAATTGATTATCTTGAGCGTACAGAATGGATGAAAAGTTAGTTTTCTTCAAAGATTGATTTTACCTTAGGATAGAACGAAATTCCGTTTTGTTCCAATTCGTATTTTTGTTGCATGATTGGAATGACAATGCACAATTATTATATATCATCAATTTAGTATGCAAACTATACATACCAATATGAGCATTGTAAACCTCCGAGTGCATATTGCCCCTGTAGGCTTTGAGATAGATAGAATCGCCATACCTGCAAAACAGATGAAAGCAGACAGAGTTTGGCTTTTGATGCATGGTGACCCTACAAAGGATAGGGCGCAGGGATACATGGAGAAGATAAGAACACAGCTGAAAAAAGAAAAGATCGAGGTTCATATCGAGTATTCAGATAGATTTGATCTTTTCAAGATACTAAAATCAGTTAGAGAGATTGTAGAAAAAGAGAAAAACAATGACATTTTCATAAACTGTTCTTCAGGCTCAAAGATTCAGGCAATTGCTAGCATGATGGCCTGTATGATGTTTCAAGGAAAGACAAAACTCACTCCATATTATGCAGAGCCAGAAAGCTATTCCAGTGTAAAGGGAGAACAACTTTCTTCTGGCTTGAAGACAATAGTCAAACTACCAGCTTATGAAATCCATACTCCAAAACCTGCCTTAGTTCAAGCTTTGAAAATAATAAAACAACATGGAGGTAAAATAACGAAAAAAGAAATGGCAAGGCTTGCAGAGGAAAAAAAGCTGATTGTAGTTAATGCAAAAGAGGAAAACTTTCAGCAGGCAAGATTTGCAAGCCTTGACAAGAACATAATACAACCGCTATTGAATGACTGGAAATTCATCGAGGTTGAAAGGATAGGCAGGACGCGATGGATAAAAATTACATCAGAGGGAAACGGCGCAGTTGAATTTCTTAACTAGAGCCTCTGGTTGCAAGCTCAGGCTTTAATGTCCAGACAACCCCCATTGCAATGAAGGGAATGGATACAATTCCTGCAATCTCCATATACGTCTTATATTGTTCTGTATTTTGTGTACCTCCAGCTGACCCCATAAATGGTACCGGCAGGGCTGCTGCAAACCAGACTATGGATAGTAAAATAATTATCTTGAGCGATCTTTTTCTTTTGGGCTCCACATAGAAGATAGCTTGGTAGTTCTATTAATTTTGTATGGCTGATTACTTTACTGATATGCCGCCGTCTATTGG
>JAWOLM010000142.1:0-2851 GCA_033853455.1 Nitrosotalea sp.
GTAACACTTGGTCTGAAAAAGAGGCATATGACAACTCTGCGAAAAAACTCGCCCTAATGTTTGTGGAGAACTTTAGAAAGTTTGGAAACGTTTCAAAGGAAATAATTGACGCAGGACCAAAAATCTAATTCTTTCTGCGCCTAGCCGCTAGACCTATTGCAGAAATTATTATTATGATTCCAGAAATGATCACAATCTGTTTTTCGGGAATTCCAATATCTTGAAAATCTAGCATTCCTTTTTGTGCTGCATTATTAACAAATACAGTCTGGTATGCCTCATCTGTCTTGTTTGAATCTGTTATTTGCGCCAGGACCCAATACTGACCCTTCTCATATGCAGGTAGAGAACTTGTTTCGCTGGGGGTAATTGAAGTACTTGTCACTCTACCTGTTGTCGTATCTGTGAGAGAAATTTTTGCATAAGACCATTTATCTGGGTAATCAAGTGAAAAGTAGAGCGTACCATTTTTCTGATCTACCAGAAGGGTTCCACGAGTTACATGAACTACAATAGGTATGCGATACCTAGTCTTGGAATCATCAAGAATAAGAAAACCATCAAAATTTCCCTCTTTTCTTGCATTGTCAGATATTTTCACGTTCAAAATGTTGTTTGATTGAGAGTAATCAAAACTTAAACTGGATTCGTTTGATGAAAAATTTGCCTTCAACTGTGGTACGGAGGAACCATCAAGAGTTCTAATATGAAGAGATTCTGTTTGAGATTGATTGTCAAAAGAGAGATTGAAAACAAGACTGTGAGGCATTATAATCAAATTTGATTCCAGAGCTCTTGTAATGTTCAACCTACCGCTTCCAGTAGCTGCGATAGGAAATAGATTACCATATGCATCGGTAACCGGATCTGTTGTTGTGGTAAGCAATGATACCACATCAGCAGGAGATAAATTGGGATATTTTTGCAAAATAACTGCAACGGCACCTGTAACATGGGGTGCTGCAAAACTTGTACCACTTGTAATATTATATTTTCCTCCAAGAGTTGTAGAGTTTACAAAAACTCCTGGTGCAACAAGATCTGGTTTTATGTAGAATGGTGATACTGGACCTTCAGAACTAAAGGGTGCCATAAAATCCGGATGATAAAACATGTTTAGACTTCCTATGGTATCTAAAGTTAATGTCGACTTGAGTTGTTGTCCGTCTTCTCCAGACATTGAGATAACCGGTATTCTCGGAGTATATCCTGAAGTCTTGTTTGGCTGTATCAACTCGCCAAAAAATATTCCACTCTCATTGTTGAATACCACCAATGCCCTTGCACCAAAGTCAGCTGCATTTTTTTCCTTTTCAGCAAAATAGACTTTTTGTCCTTTGATATCACTCCCTCTTTCCTCAAGAAGTATTGAATCTTTGACGTCTAGGTTTTTCAGATCTTCGATTCTACCATATCCTCCATATACTATCTTCTCTTGCATGGAATTTGGCAAGTTGCTAATTCCAACCATTGGAAGTACTTGATACTGTTTTTTACCTACTTCAAAAGTTGCTACCATACTAGATGTCAAGTTGTCATATGTTGCTCCAACTGTAATTGCATCAAAGTCTTTACCTGGGCTACCGATTGATTCTTCTCGCGGACCATTATTTCCTGCAGCCACCACTACAACAATTCCTTTTTTTACAGATTCGTCAATCGCATCATCAATCTCATCGTTTGTTTTGTTTATCCCCAAACTGATGTTTATGACATTCACGCCATCTTGCATAGCTTGTCGAATTGCTCTAACTATGTAATCTGATGATACTCCCTCGCCAGTTGATGAAACCTTATACGCGTATAGTTTTGCCTTGGGTACAATTCCTGTAAAATTACCATCTCCTGAAATGATTCCAGCTACCTCGGTTCCATGACCATTTGTGTCTAATGGCTTTTCTCCAGTCTCTACATAGTCATATCCACCCACTACCTTTCCGGAGGGACCATATCCGAAGAGATCTGGATGATTATAGTCAATTCCTGTATCTATTACTCCAATCTTGATTCCTTGCCCATCAAGACCATCAAGCCTAGCAGCTTTAGCACCTACAAGCGCTATGCTCTTTTGCAGCTTGATTGCAATTTCTTGTTCGCTTGATTCTGACGCAAATAGAAATATACAAAAAACAAAGATGATTGAAAAAATTAGTAATCGATTACTCACAATTTATCTGAAGTTTGACTAGATAAAATGCATTTGCAACCAAAACCATAAATGGCTAGAATTGCGTTGAGGTTTTATGGCAAAATACGAACTTCCAAAGTTACCGTACGCATATGATGCGTTGGAGCCACATATAGATGCCAGAACAATGGAAATACACCATTCAAAACATCATCAAGCCTACACCGATGGACTCAACAAAGCATTGGAAACTCTAGGTTCTGACCTTCAAAACATGGAGTTGACAAAACTACTTTCAAGCTTGGACAAAGTTCCAGAGAATGTAAAGGGTGCAGTGAATTTCCACGGAGGAGGTTATGAGAACCACACACTGTTTTGGAACAGCATGAAATCAAGTGGTGGTGGAAAGCCAGGCGGAAAATTGGCTGACGCAATTAATGCAGAATTTGGCAGCTTTGATAGTTTCAAAGAAAAATTCTCAAAGGATACAATTGCTATTCAAGGAAGTGGTTGGGGATGGATAGCATTCAATCCAAAGAGCAATAAAATCGAATTTACCACAATGCCAAACCAGACAAGCCCTCGCACTAAGGGTCTAATTCCATTACTGGGATTAGATGTATGGGAACATGCATACTATCTCAAATACCAAAATCGTAGAGCCGATTACGTTGGTGCATGGTGGAATGTCATAAACTGGGACGAAGTAGACGCAAGACTATC
>JAWOLM010000143.1:0-2710 GCA_033853455.1 Nitrosotalea sp.
CGTTCACAGAACTTAAGTATTTGATCATGCTATCTTTTTGCATGTGCGAAATGCTTGATGAGATTGAAATAGAACACCTCAGAATGGCACTTGCAAGGGCACGAAAAGAAATACGCGAAGAGCCCGAAGAAGAGAAACCGCTTGTTGCTGCTGCAAGCTAGTAGTTCCATTCTTCAGTGATACCGTTCCACCAGGAACGATAGGGATTTGCATCCTTGTGAATCTCTTCTTTTATCCTGTTTTGTATGGCAAAGTACATGTTTACCATGGCGTCAGCTCCCCCATCACTGAAAAGCTCTTTTCCAATCTCGTGAATTCTTTCCTTTTTGTGATCATAATCTGCAGACGATTTCTCATTTTGCATACAATAGGTCAACAAGTCATACAATTCTTCTTCAAGATATGCGTCCATCGTAAACCAGACATTTGTATTTCTATAAAAATATTCACGAGGCTGGTTCTCTACTGTGTGTAGATTCTAAGGATAATTTTATTGAAAATAAAAAAAGAGTAGCTATGTTACAATGTCGCCGCTTGAACCTGTGGAAAAGTTATTCCATACCTGATCCTCGTACTGATAAGTCCATCCCCATGGTGTTTCATTGAATGACCCCACTCCTGTAAAATAGCTTGAAAGATAACTGAAAGGCGTAGTTGGACCTAACTGTCCATTACCGTATGTTCCTAAGATTATGTCTGCTTTTGTGCCACCAAAGTCGAATCCACCTATGTTACCTTTCGTAGGAAGTGTGGGAAAAAATGTTCCTGTAAAAGTTGCTATGTACCCTCCGCTCAAATGACCAGTTGCATCTTTGGATTCAGTTGCTCCATTTTGCGGACTCAAAGCCCCTGAAAAGGTATTGAAGTTTCCTTCATATCTTACTATTGCATAGAAACTTCCATCCTGTACTTGCCAGACTTGAACATGCTTGTTGTAGTTATCCAAAGCCCAATAGCCAGAAAATCCTGAATCTTCATCATTTGTGACTTTGAAATTTATGTTCAATATCAAAACAGATCCAACAGGAACACCGCCGTTGTTTAGAAATGGTCCTGCCAAGACCTTATGGGTTGGCATTGCGTTTACCATCCCGACTGGCGTAACAAATAACAGAAGAATAACGGAACTTATCGTGAGTGTTGCGCCGAGATGTCGAAATTTATTCGGGATGATCATTGCAAAATGGATTCGTCTACAAGAAAATAAGCATTATTGTGTCAAGTGTTATTACCCTAAAAATAGCAAGTAAACAGCAAGCTGTATAGCGGCAAACATAACGACAAGCGTTCTGAAAATAACAATTCAGGAAGATATTCTGAGAAATCTTTCCTCAATTTCAGGCCAGTTGACTACATTCCACCACGATTCTACATAGTCTGCCCTCTTGTTTTGGTACTTGAGATAGTATGCATGTTCCCAGACATCCAGTCCCAAGAGCGGTATGCGTCGCATGGTCCATGGACTTGTCTGGTTAGGGGTTGTCATGAATTCTAACCTGGAATATGTCTGATTGTAGACTAGCCAGCCCCAGCCACTTCCTTGGATTGACACAGTTCCTTCTGAGAACTTTTTCTTAAACTCGTCAAAACTTCCAAAATAGATTCCAATCTCATCTGCTAGTCTTCCTCTTGGCTTGCCGCCTCCGTTTGCCTTCATGCTCTCCCAAAACATTCTGTGGTTTTCGTATCCTCCGCCATGGAAATTTATGGCATCCCTTGCAGTTTCAGGAACGCTAGCAAGATCAGATAAAATTCCAACGATATAATTTTTGTGAGATAATGCGTTTATCTTTGCAAGGGCATCATTTAGTCCATCGGTATATGCTTGATGGTGTTTTGTGTGATGGATTCTCATCGTGGCTTCGTCGATGTATGGTTCTAATGCATCGTACGAATATGGCAAAGGTGGAAGCTCGTACTTGCCCATAACTTGGGTTTTTCAAAATTCCATTTATATCCTAAGTGAAATGACGAAGGTATTAATCAGAATTGATGCAAAAGAACATCATGAAGTTTTTACAGGTAAAAGAGCCCGATCTGCAAAAACCTTTGATGATTGCAGCAATGCAAGATATGGGCGATGTAGGGAGCATAGTGATAGATTTTATCAACACAAATCTTAACACAACGGTCTTTCGTGAGGTTCATCCATCTTATCCTGCTTATGTAATCGATAACGGCGGATACATTGACGTACCAGAAGAAAAATGGCAGTATCGCTCTGGAAAAGACACAATCGTCTTTGGAGGAGGCTCTGGACAACCCTCATCCACTGAGGAACTAAACATACTCTGCCAAGATGTAATAAACGTGGCAAAAAAATACTCGACAAGATTCATCTACACTCTTGGAGGATTTCATACCGCAAAGCCGATTGGAAAAGACCCAAAAACTTTTGTCACCACAACTTCACTTGAGATGACAGACCAAGTTCGCAAGCTTGGTATTGCTACAACACCTGAGGCATCGATAATTACTGGCTTTAACGGTCTCATCTTGGGATTTGCAAAGATAAACGGAATACAGGGAATCGGTCTCTATGCAGAACTCAACGAACCTAAACTGCCGCAATACCGTTCTGCAAAAAGCATAATCAAGACACTTGAGAAGCTGACGTATCAAAAACTAGGTGATACTTCAGAACTTGATACTATGGCAGATGAAATAGAATCAAAAAGCCGCGAGACAGCAGACTAAGTTCTAGCTTTGT
>JAWOLM010000144.1:0-6968 GCA_033853455.1 Nitrosotalea sp.
CTGTTTTTATTTTCATTATAACTTACTTGTGCATAAAATACATTGCCATCAAGGAATATGATTTTGCCGCCATTATTTACAAATGTTCTAAGATTTTCATATTCTTGTTCAGTGACATATTCTTGATGTCCTAGAATTATCAGATTGTATGCATTGCTGCCATTTTTGTCAAAGATGAGTCCATGATGGACATCTTGATCAGTCAGAACACCTACCTTTGAACCTGGTAGGACAGATTCCAGATGACGTTTCATAAATGGTATATACCAGGTATTATATCCGCCAATATCATAATCAGGGATGGTTCCAGTCAATAGGTCCAACCCGAATCCGTGGTGTGTAATGTCGCTTGTAATGTTTTTGCCAGAATTCCAGAAATAATATTTTCCATAAAAATTGTAAAAAGCATTGTTATATGCTCCGCCGGTAAAAGTATTTTTAACAATTGCAATTCTCACATTGTTAGATTCAAGATTGGTAGATATTTTTCGTATTGAAAAGATTTCATTGCTAAGAGGTTCTCCATACGATTTCCATTTATTTGCATATTCTTGAAAAATATGTTCTCCCGTTATTGCATATAATTCGGTTAAGAGATAAGCCTGAGTTTCACGTTCTGTAAGATCTGCAGGTGTTGAACTTAGTGCATCACCATACGAGCCAAAACCATTGTCATAATTAGCAACGTTTGCGGCCAAAGCTCCTATTCCTTGATTAAACAAATATTCAGCTTTTGGATTGTGGGTCAACTTATAATAATCGTGTAATGCCAATAAAGTGTACATCATTCCGGTCAGCTCATGCGAATTTGCATTTCCACTCGTAACAAAAGCCTCGTACCACATACCATTAGCAGCTGGCATTTCCGTTATACCGCCATCTCTGACATTTACATCAAAAGAATTGAGAAGTAGGGTCGTAGTGGTAAGATAAGTAGTATTACCTGTTATCGAATAAGCTTTAGCCAAACCTTGTAGAGCAAAGCCTTGTGCAAGTGCAGAGTGCACAGGGTTTAGGCCTTTTTCAGATGAAAAGCTGTTTTCAAATAATGAATAGTTTCCGTTGCGATTTGCATTAACAATAAGCCAATTTGCATTATTTTTTAAAAGTTCTAGTTCTGTCATGTTTTTAGTTTGGATGAAATTGTCACAATCATCTATTAATTCTAGGCTTACTGTTATGGGGTTTTGCACAACGACATTTGGAAGATTATTTAGTCTCAAGCTAGTTTGTGCTACATGTACGGTATTGTTAGTCGGTTGTGGAATAGAATTTTCATTTCGTGTATTATTTAGTCGGACATTAGTTTGTGTTACCTGGATTGTGTTGTTAGTCGGTTTTTGGATGGAACTTTCATTTCCTGTCCTGTTTCCTGTAGAAAAGATGCTTCCCTTGAATAATGAATCATCTAGATGTGGCATGAAAAAGAAAATTAGCCCTATAATTATCACAGCAGACAGAATTGACACAATTTTTGAGAACAATATAATTACACTAGTGCGGAGCAGTTTGCAATATAGGGGTTGGGTATGTTTTGTACTTGACTAGTTAATTTTCTATTGAGATATCAAAATTTGTAATGTAAATGCTAGGCATCAACATTATGAGGATGCTCTTTTTGATCTCCTTTTGATACGTGTAAGATTGCCTTTTACATATCCAAGGAATACGGCCGATTCTATGGTCAGCGCTGTTGTAAGCGCAATACAGAACCTCTTTACCGTCAGTCTCTTCACCTTTTTCATGTGTTTGAAATACATGCCAGAAAATGAGATCAGAATAGCTAGTGGCCAGAAATAAGGATTAGACCAAAACAAGCCAATGGATGTAAATGCAATAACTAGTCCCACATACCTTGCAGAATACAGTTTGAGAGAAAGAAGTTCCATTCCGTCCCCTTCAGCATATCTGAAGCATTGTGTGAATAGTTTCTTTTTGTTCTCACGAATTCTCCAAAAAACAATAGCGTCCTTAACCAAGGAAAATCTAAAGCCTGATTGTCGTAGTTTCTCGTCAAAAAGAGTATCTTCGGCAGTCATCAGCCATTCGGGATATCCTCCTACCGTTTCCCATGCCTTTTTTTTAAAGGCAATAGATCTGCTTGAAGGATTGAAACTATTGGAATCCAGTTTTTCAATATCAGGAAATATCATATATGAAACAATTTCCTCAAACTCGCTCTCAATGAGCGGTGCATAAACTCCAGAGACAACGTCTGCACTGTCATTCTCGAAGGGCTTCATCATGTTTTGAAGCCAGTTCGGATCTGCTGTACACCCCCCATCAATACCCGCTATGATGTCATTTTGCGTGTTTTTTATTGCCTTATTTCTGCCTGCAGCAATATTTGCACCTGGTGAGATTATGAGTTTGAGCGGCAGTTTATCTGCAAAGCTTTTGATCAGAGAACCTGTTTTATCCGTAGAGCCCGCATCAACTATTACTAATTCATCTGGCATTCTTTTCTGACTTTTGATTGATTCCAAAAGAGCCTCGATAGTTTTCTCTTCATTGTAAACAGTGCATATTAGTGAAACTTTGAGGCTCAATTCTTTTCATCACCATAAAGCGTCTGATATACACGTGCAACATTTTCCCAGCTTTGACTCTTTGCAAAGGCAAAGGCGTTTTCTAAAATGTTTTTTGCCGATTCATTTGCTCTTATAACATCGTGGAGTTTTGTGGCAAGATCTTTGGGCGAACCTGCAATGAACATCAATTTTTCATTTTCTGGAATTGAGTAAAGGTAGTCTCTTTTTAGTGGGTTATCATAAATACTGAATACTAGTCGTTTGCAATACATTGCATCCAGAATTGAAAGATATCCAGTGACAAATGCGTATCTGTGTTTTACGATTTGTGCTCTTACATCATCCACAAATCCGTGTAAAAAAATTTGCAAGTCATGTTCCTTTGCACTTTGCATAATTTGCTGTCGCAATGGTCCATCGCCACAGATATGTAATGGGAGATTTATTCCGAAATTGCTTTTTAAAATGATCAAGGTTTCAATGAAGTTCAATATTCCAGTATCCCTTTCTAACCTGCCAACAAAGATTGCACCTTCATCAATTACGCCATTTGGCAGATTGCCATTTGTTTCTACACCTCCCACTATTACAAAATTAGCTTGTGTGCCATACCATTTTGTGATAAAATCTCCAACACATATGTTGCCAGAGGTACACTTTTCGGCAATTTTTCGTATGATTTTGGATGGCATAGGAACTGGATATTTTTCAAACCCGTGAAATGTTATAAAAACAGGTTTGCGACAGAATAGGATGATAGGAGCAAACCAAAGAAAAGCCTCCGGATCATGCAAGTGAATTATGTTGTGGTTTTTTATGAGAGCGAAATTTTTCAATAGAAAAATCATCATCTTAGACAGACTAGAAATTGATGAAGCTCTGGAACGTATGGGTGGCGCTTTGATAAATTTCCTGTAGACACTCATACCGTCCATTTTTTCAAAAGCCTTCAGGTCAGTCCTATCCGTACAAGTGATAACCGTAATCTCATGTCCATTATTTGACAGCTTTTCGCCTACAGATTTGACATGCTTTTCTACTCCCCCAAGTTGCGGATAAAAACGTGGTGTGATAAATAGAACCTTCAATTTTGAATTACATCCATTAACATTTCGAGCCCTTCTTCTGCTTTCTTTTTTATTTTCTGGTGTTTTAATTCGACATTCTCGGGAAGTTTTCGTTGTTTGTTGTATAGTGAAAGTAATTCCATTGCCTTTTTCAGATCAAGATCAACATCAGGCCATTCTATGCCGTCACCTACTTCCAAAGATGTATCTCCCAAACCAAGTTCTGTTACAAGGTCTGAAAGCTTGGGATGATAGATAACAGGTATAACAGGTATGCCTGCAATTATGGAAAATATCACACTATGGTATCTACCCCCTAATACAAGATCACAGTTTTTCATTATGCCAAAAATGATATCGGGGTTAATGTTGTCGTAATCAATCTTATCTGATAATATTGCACGATCTTTTCTCCTCATTAAAGCAATGATTTCCGAATACATTTTGATATCCTGTGGAGCAAAAGGTAGAAAAATTGGAATCCCTTTCAAGTCTTCTGCAACAAAATCAGCCAACTGAGATATGGATTTCACGTACCTCTCATATTTTGCACGATACTTTTCGTCTTTCCATATATTAGAAATATGAAAACGTAGTGGCATGACAATCAATACTTTTATCGATGTCGCCTCTACATTTTGGCTAAGAAAGCCCTCAGCCTTTGAGTCAGAGGGTTGCAAAAGAAAGACAATGTCAGACATTACCTTAGTTCTAGTTCTTACTCCCAAGTTCTTTATCGCATGCTCAGACTGGTCATCTCTCAAGATTATTGCGTCAACTCGATTTAGAACAAATTTTATCGGAATTGAAGAAATGCCTTTCTTAAATGGTCCTGCACCTATTGCAAAGAATATGACCTTTTTACGAAATAGCTTTGCAAACCATGCAAGTGAGAGCCAATAATAGGCACCGGTAGGCTGTAATTTATTAGCAAGGTACCCGCCGCCTCCCATGATTAGTGCATCTGAGCGCATAATCATTTTCAAGAATTTTACAACGTGCGATGGTTTACGAAGATTTGGTAAGAGTTCGTACTTGACATTGTTTGTATGTTCCTCATTCTTGAATCCATATCCCAAAACTATTATCTCAAAATTTGACTTTAAACGGTTTATCATGCTGTACAAGATTGCCTCATCTCCGATATTGCCAGTACCATAATAACCGGCGATAATCACTTTTTGTTTAGGTTTTGTGTTTTTCAATTTCTTATGTTTCCCAATGATAGCCAATTGATAGTTAAATAACCGTTGGATGTACCAGAAATTACAATCCGCATGTCGTCTATTTCTTGCAAGTTTACTCTTGTTGCCCAAACACCATTTCTTGTGGGAGGTAATAGGTTCTGTTCATCCCTCTGTTTGGACCAAAGTTCCACCCTCTTGATTGTGACCTCATTTGTGTCGTTTATACTCCAAGCAAAAAAGTTGACTCCTTGATTTTCTGTAACAGATTGTAGTTCTTCCGGATTCTTTATTGTGATATAGGTGTAATTACGATTATTACCAATCTCTAACTTTGCCGTGTTGTTTTCGATGGAAATTTTTCC
Organism: Nitrosotalea sp.; assembly: GCA_033853455.1. Lineage (GTDB taxonomy): Archaea > Thermoproteota > Nitrososphaeria > Nitrososphaerales > Nitrosopumilaceae > Nitrosotalea. The sequence goes on from JAWOLM010000144.1 coordinate 5,148, forward strand.
TCCGTTTCCAGAACTGAATTTTTTATCAAATTCAGATCCGTTGATCCTCATCTTGTAATCAATGTCAGAAGGACGAAGTATTTTCCATATGGATGTAGTGCCATTTGGGGTGCTGTCCGAAAAAACTGATTCGTAGCCATATAAGCTATCATTTTGAGAAGACGAAAATGCCGCAATTTGTTGCGGTAGCAATACCGTACCAGAAGAGTTTAACGATAGCGGGTAAAAGTAGTCTAACTTAGGAAAAGTCCAATGGAAGTATCTATCAACAACCATGTATTTTGTGTCAAAATTTCCAATAAGAGAATCTAGCTCGCTAAAGCCTGTTTCGTTAAGTTTCAAGTTCTGGTATCTAATGTTTACAACGTTTCTATCGGCAAGCCATGACATCTCTCGAGCCCTATCACTTAGTAGAACATCGGAGCTTGTGGTGTTTTTATCAAGCCAGGCAAACAGCTTGTCTGACCAACCATACTTTGAAAATAGATCTTGATTTTTTATGTCAACAATTCCTGAGGAATATTGTGGAATTAATAAAACTAGAATGACACAGAAAATTGCTAAAATGCCAGTAACATTCAGAATTACATTGTGAGGTATATTTCTGAATCTTTTGACAAGATTGAATGATTTTTGTTCTAAACCAAAAATGAGTGAAATCGACTCAAAAACACTTACCATAAGATAACTCGAACCTATTATGGCAAGTGTAGTAGGCAAGAGTAGATATCGTCCTGCGCTGTACAAGTAGTCTGGATATGTTGATGAATATGACATGGAGATGAGAATAAGATTGGATATGAATAGACCTCCCACGATTATCTTCTCCTTCAGTTTTCCTCGCTTGAAGAAATATAGTAAAAACAAGAACAGAATTACCGGCGTAATGTGATAATAGGCGTAATTGAAAAAATTGACAACTCCATTTAATGAAAAGTTTACAAAATATAACGTGAACGCGTGCAGCACAGAAGAACCAATACCGCTTCTTACGGCATGGGACATTACTGCAGTGACTTGCTTTGGAAAGAGATATTCCTTGATGATTGGTAATCCAGTTACAAAAATTATTGCAGCGAAAATGCTTATTGGGTAGGACAGAGATCTTGCCTTGAGTTTAATCGATATTGGCAAGAGAACGGATTCTGCTAGTGCCACAGGGATCCAGATAAAGACGAGGGAGAAGACCTTGAGCGCAAAAGCGTACAAGAATAAAAGTGCAGTTGATGATGCAACTCCAATGATTTTTTTAAACTTGCCATTTTGGTTTTCGTCATATGCATAGAAAAGTAGCGGTATAATTGGAAGAGTGATATAAAAAAGAGCCCACCACATCTCGTTAGCAATAGCTAGCAGAATTCCACTCGTTACTAAGATTGGATAACTGCGCTTTTGAATTCCTTCCATTATGAGATATAACGCGGTCACAAGAAAGACAAGCCCAAAGATTTCTGGACCGTAGGTTATTGCAGAGAAGTAGAAGAATACAGGGTGAATGGCCGCTAATCCTGATGCTACGATGGCAACTTTGCTGTTGAATAGTTTTTTTGTAAAGTAATAGACTGGATAAACTAAAAGAGAACTAGCAAACCATACTGCAAGTTGTGCAGACTTGAAAGAAATATCATGAATGTAAAAAAAGATGGCAAAGACGTAAGTTATTACTTTATGTTCAAGAAATCCATTTGTAACAAAATAGGGATCATAAGGAGAGAGCTCGTCGTTGATTACATGTGACCCAAACGTTCCATGTAAGACAAGATTTCTTGCAACATCAAAGTACAAGGAGGAATCAGGAAGAAACGATGCCGAATTGTAAGA